>JBLFWR010000004.1:0-83614 GCA_047611725.1 Binatia bacterium
TAGCTGGCGTTGACCCCATCGAGGCTCTGCCGTAGTGGAGGACGCATGAACTTTCGACTTGTTGCGAAAAAAGCGTCTGAGATTCGTGCTGACCTCTTGGCTGTGGCTGTGCCCGTTGGCGATGAAGCAAGTGGTGGTGTGGCGACTCTCCCCATCGCTGTTCGGCGTGCGGTCTCCGAACGCGTGAAGAAAGTAGGTTTTAAGGGCAAGAAGGGCGCGTCGGTTCTAGTTCAAGGCACGCCGGATGTCGTTGTAGTTGGCCTTGGAGAGAAAGCATCACCCGATTGGCGACGTGTTGGCGCTGCCGTGCGAGCTGCTGCACGCAACACGAAGGCGCAATCTGTGGCCCTATGTGTCGATGGCGGTGCGGCCGAGGCTGCTGCAGCCATCGAAGGGTTCGAACTCGCCGACTACACGTTCTCAAAGTACAAGTCGGCAGCTCACGACAAAACGCGGGAGCTGCGAACGGTCACAATTTGCGGAGCGAAGCAGGCCACGGGCGCGCCCGTGCGTTCCGCAGTGACGCGCGCGCGTAAAGCCATTGAAGGCACCTGCCTTGCTCGTGATCTCGTAAACGAGATGTCGGGAGTGAAGCACCCAACTTACCTCGCAAAGATTGCCAAAAAGATCGCTCGCGATGAGAAGTTGCGCTGTCAGGTTTGGCAGGGGGCGCGTCTTCGAAGCGAACGCATGAACGGAATCCTTGCGGTTTCAGCCGGCAGCAAACAGCCGGGCGCTCTGATCAAACTGGTTTATAAGCCACGCAAGAAGGCTGTGGCGAAAATCGTCGTGGTCGGAAAGGGGATTACTTTTGATTCCGGTGGTCTTTCGCTCAAGCCCGGTAAGGGTATGGAGACCATGAAAATGGACATGGCCGGTGCCGCTGCCGTGCTTGGTCTTATGAAGGCCTTGCCTACTTGGGCACCGCCGGTCGAAGTCCACGGGATTATAGCCTCCGCTGAAAACATGCCTTCCGGAACCGCGCTTCGCCCGGGCGACGTCATCACCTACCGCAACGGCACGACCGCTGAAGTACTCAACACTGACGCCGAGGGGCGGCTGGTACTGGCCGATGCGCTTTGTCTGGCTAGCGAGTTGAAGCCAGATGCCATTGTGGATCTCGCCACATTGACCGGCGCCTGCATGGTTGCGCTTGGGAGCAAAATTGCAGGTGTTTTGGGCAACGACGAAGAGTTGATTCAGGCGTTGATCGAAGCCGGCGGTCGTGCCGACGAGCGCCTTTGGGAGCTACCCCTGGCTCAAGAATATGCCGACGACATCCGTTCGAGTGTGGCTGACATCAAAAACATTGGTGGCGGGTATGCGGGCACGATTACCGCAGCGCTTTTTCTCGAGCGCTTCGTCAAGGACGCGCCGTGGGCGCATCTCGATATTGCTGGTCCCGCTTTTCGCAGTGGTGGAAGCCCTTACGGGCCAGCCGGTGGGACGGGCTTCGGCGTTCGGACGTTGTTGTCGTGGATTGATTCGATCGCGAAATGATCAACGGCTCTCGGCCAGGTGCTGTCCTACGAAAGCGACGGCGTCTTGGCGGGTAGCGATACGGCCTTCCAATTGCGCGTCTTCGACCGCGGTCAGAATTGTTCCGAGCTGGGGACCGGGCTGCAATCCGAATTCGTCGATCAAGTCGTGACCATTTAGAAGCGGCGTGGGGCGCGAAACCTCCGGTGGCATTGCGGCAATAGCATCGCGGAAGACTTCCCATTGGGAAAGATCCCCCGAAGACCCCATCGCGTCGATACGAGCGAGGCGAGCCAGCTCATCGATTCCATCTTGCCGCAGAAACCTTGCCAGCGTGCTGCGTTTCATTTGCGAAACAGCGCAATGCTTCAGGTGCTGATCGACCAAAAACTCCACAAGATCGCTGACCTCATTACTGCGTCGGAGGCGATGGCAAATCTTCTGTGCCATGCGAGCGCCAACCGAAGTATGGCCGTAAAAGGTGTGTTTCCCGTTGCGTGCTACCGCAGTGCGAGGCTTTGCGATGTCATGGAGAAGAACCCCCAGGGCAAGCTCGGCACTGCAGCCGGTAGGTAAATGCCCGAGGCAACGCAGGGTGTGCTCGAAGACATCTCCTTCAGGGTGGTGGTCGGCGGACTGCGAACATCCCTTCATTTCCAGGACTTCTGGAATCAGCTGCCCGAGCAGGCCCGTTTCATCGAGCAATTCCATCGCCGCCCGAGCCTGCCCATCGCAGAGCATTCGGACGGTTTCGTCGCCGATACGCTCAGCGCTGACCCGCCATAGGTGGCCAGCTGCGTCTCGCATTGCGGCGGCTGTCGCTGGGTCGATGCTGAACTTCAGGCGTGCGGCGAATCGTACCGCTCGTAGCAGTCGTAAGTGATCCTCGGCGAAGCGTACTGTCGGATCGCCAACCGCACGTAAGATCTTTCGATCCAGGTCGTTACGACCGCCGACGTCATCAATGAGGCGCCCATCAATGGGATCCTCGAACATGGCGTTGATGGTGAAATCGCGGCGCTGGGCATCTTCCTCCCGAGTCGTATACCGCACGGATTCAGGGCGACGTCCGTCTTCGTAAGGGCCGTCCGATCGAAACGTCGCGACTTCGACTGTGCTGTTCGGGCAAGGGACCAGCAGAATTCCAAAGCGCCGTCCCACACCGACGGTGTTGGAAAACAGGCCTTCGATTTCGGTCGGTAGGGCAGAGGTTGCGACATCGTAATCGGCAGGCTCGACCTCGAGAAGGCGATCGCGCACGCAGCCCCCGGCGAAGTAGGCGTCGTAGCCCGCCTGCTGAAGACGACGAACTACTTCTATGGCGTCAGTGCGTGACATGGCCGGATGGTCCCATGCGCCGCCCGCGGGGGTCAAACGATTCCCTTGAGCGCAACGGGCGTGCAGGGCACCATCACCCCCAATGGAAGATCAACATTTGCGCTTGGCGGAGCTTCCGGCTGTGGAGCGGGTATTGGCCGCAGCTAGGGGCGTCGGTTTGATGGATCGTTTCGCCGCGGGGCCGTTGGCGGCTGCCGTGCGCGAAGCAATCGACGTTCTTCGCCGAGGGCTCCTTGATGGTGAAGAGATTCCGGCCGCCAGTATGGAACCGGAAGCAATTGTTGCGACCGTTGAAACGATACTAGTTCAGGCTTCACGGCCTCGCGTGCGCGCTGTTGTGAATGCGACGGGAGTCGTTCTCCATACCAATCTTGGCCGTGCGCTGCTTGCGGAGGCGGCTGCCAGAGCTGCGTACGAGGCCGGGCGTCATCCCGTCGCGCTCGAAATTGGCCTGGGTGATGGGCGTCGTGGTGAGCGTGACGATACCGTCGAAGAGCATTTGTGCGCTTTGACTGGTGCCGAGGCTGCCACCGTAGTGAACAACAATGCAGCCGCCGTGCTGTTGGCGCTGGCCACCACAGCGGCAGGGCGAGAGGTCGTGGTTTCGCGTGGCGAGTTGGTGGAGATTGGTGGTTCCTTCCGGATCCCCGAGATCATGGCAGCGGCTGGTACGACCCTAAGAGAAGTCGGAACGACCAACCGCACCCATCCCCGCGACTACGCAAACGCGATCGGAGAAAGAACTGGCGCGCTACTCAAAGTTCACACCAGCAATTATCGGGTGGTTGGCTTTACGGCGTCTGTTGAGATCCCGGAACTCGTAGAGATTGCGACAGCTCGCGGACTTCCGGTGATCGAAGATCTGGGTTCGGGTGCGCTGATCGACACAACTCGACTCGGACTACCGGCCGAACCAACGCCACGAGCCAGTATCGAACACGGCGCTGCACTGGTCACCTTCAGTGGCGACAAACTTCTGGGCGGGCCGCAATGTGGGATTCTGGTAGGGACGCGAGAGTGGATTGGGGCCGCGCGTCGCCACCCGCTTCGGCGTGCATTACGACCCGACAAGATGACGCTCGCCGCTCTTGATCAGACATTACGGCTAGTGCGATTCGACCCGGACCCTGTTTCCGCTCTTCCGTCCTTGCGAGCCTTGGCTCGCGATCGCGAGTCGATGTCGTCGTTGGCGATCGATGCCGCAGCCTTGCTCCAGGCCCACTTGGGTGAGGGGGCGGTGGTTGAGATTCTTGAGACTCAGGCCCAAGTCGGCAGTGGAGCACAACCTACAGCCGTCCTTGAGTCTTTGTCTTTGGCGGTTCAGATGAAGGGTCGTTCTCCCGATGCCTTAGCCAGCGCATTTCGTGATTGTGATCCGCCGATTTTGGGTCGCGTCGAAAAGGACCGCTTTCTGCTCGACCTGCGCATGATCGAAAACGCTGCCGAACTCCTTCCCAACTGGACACCAAGGGTTTTATGAGGTGCGTTCTGGGCACCGCCGGTCACATTGATCACGGAAAGTCTGCATTGGTTCACGCGCTTACGGGGATCGAAACTGATCGTCTACCGGAGGAACAACGGCGCGGGATCTCCATTGAACTAGGGTTTGCTTGGCTTGCCCTGCCTGAAGGCGACCGCGCGGCGATTGTTGACGTACCGGGCCACGAGCGATTCGTTCGCCATATGTTGGCGGGGGCCCATGGTTTCGATGTTGTGCTTGTGGTGGTAGCAGCCGACGACGGGGTCATGCCGCAGACCGAAGAACACTTCGAAATAGTACATTTGCTTGGCGTGCAATCGGCGATTTTTGTGATCACGAAAACTGACCTGGTCGATGCTGCACGGATCTCGGAGGTTGAAGAAGAAATCGAGATTCTGGCGGACGGTACGCTGTTGGAGGGATCCCCGGTGTTTCCGGTTTCCTCGACGACCGGTGACGGAATTGATGCCCTGCGCGAAGCGATCGTAGAAACGCTGGAGCGCGTAGATAGAGAAGCCGAGCAGGGACCACTTCGCTTGCCGGTGGATCGCGCATTTCGGGTGCGAGGTCACGGGTTGGTGGCCACCGGGACCGCATTGGCCGGTAGTGTCCGCGTTGGAGACGAGGTTGAAGTCCTGCCGCAAGGTGGCCGAGCCAGAGTTCGTGAGCTTCAATCTCATGGTGAAACGGTTGAGGAGGCGGGGCGTGGACAACGGATCGCCCTGAATCTTTCCGGGTCTGATGCGGAGGCAGTCGTACGGGGGTCCACTGTGGTGGGTCTAGGTGGTGCTCGCACAGCGCAGATCGTCGATGCGCAAATCGAGATTCGCCCTCTCGCTGGACGCTCCGTACGTAGCCATACGCACGTTCGCCTTCATCTCCAGACACAAGAGCTTCGTTGTCGCTTGGTTTGGCTCGACGAAGTTCGTGAACGTGGTCCGCGCGAAGTCGGGTGGGCTCAGCTCATTGCCGATCAGGCCTTCGTTGCTGCTCGCGGCGACCGGTTTGTATTGCGCGATGAAACCGGCGTGAGAACACTCGGTGGCGGGCGCGTTTCGATCGCGGATGTTCGGAGGCGCCGTGGAGCCAAGGGTGCGGTGGGTTCACAATTGGCCGGGTTGGATGCCAACGACGAGTTAGAAAGGGTTCGAAGTCTATTTGCGCTGAGGCAGTCAGCGTTTCTAAGCCCGGACTGCGTTCGACTGGATGCGACGCTTTCGGACAAGGCCCTGGATAGTTTGATCGGCGACGACCAGCTTCTTATGCGCTTTACCGCCGAGGGCGGCGGCGAGAAACTCGCACTGCGAGAGACGATTCAGGAGTGCCGCGCGGAAATCGTACAGCGGGTGCAGGAGTTTCACAGTAGCATGCCGGACCGCACGGGCATGGACCTGGAAGCGCTGCGTCGCGGCCTGACCGTGTCGTTGGATGCTAGGGTTTTTCGAAATTTGGTCGAGACCGAGGTCACTGAAGGGGGCCTCCAGCGCAATGCGAACCTGGTCTCCTCGCCTTCCCATCGACCACACCTTGATGAGGAAGAGGAGCGGTTGGCGGCGCAGCTATTGGAACTGGTCAGGGCTGGTGGCTCGGCGCCGCCGGTTCTGTCCGAGCTGGCGAACGCATTGTCGGTTGACGCCGGCACTGCTGAACGACTCGCCGGACTATTGGTTTCGCGAGGGACGCTTACCCGAATCTCAAACGAGCTGCACTACTGTGCCAGCGTGATGGAGGACATTGAGCGTCAATTGCGATCGCATTTGCTGGCACAAGGGGAAGTGACCGCTGGCGGGTTCCGCGATCTGATTTCCGCCTCACGCAAGTACTGTATACCATTGCTGGATCATCTGGATCGCAGTGGAGTTACAATCCGAGTCGGCGACGTCCGCAAATTGCGTGATTGACCTGCCCGCTGCCAGAATCGATTGAGCGCGAGATAGCGCTCGTCTGCATCGGAGTGAGCATGAAAACCAACCTAACGAATCGAATTTCGCGCGTAGAGTGCCTGGCGCTCGGCATGATGGCCGCTGTGCTTGTTGCCCAGCCCTGTGCCGCCGAAGATAACGCCCCGTCTGGTGACGCCGCATCCACGGTGATTGCCAAGTATCAAAACACGGAATTCACGGAGGCCGATCTCGCGACTGCAGTGGGACGTCTAAATACTCGTGCGCGACGAACGTTGTCGGACAACCCCGAACGCATGCGGCAGTTTGTTGAGAACCACATCGTCTCAGAGCTGATCTACGCCGAAGGCAAGGCCAAGAACTACGACGCCGACCCGGAAATTCGCCAGCAGCTTACCGAGTTGGAAAGACACCTGGTTGTCCAGCGCGTCATGCAGGAACAGCAGGCTACGCCGATTGATGACGCTGTAGTCCGAGCTTACTACGATGAGCATCCGGACGAGTTTTCTTCTGATCGGTTACAGGCGTCGCACATTCTTGTCGCTGAAGAAGAGTTGGCACGTGAGGTCCATGCCAAGCTTGTCGAAGACCCTTCGAAGTTCACCGAATTGGCGGCTGAACACTCCGTTGACCGATCGAACGCCCAACGTGGCGGCGATCTTGGTTTGTTTGGCAAGGGCCGGATGGTGAAGGAGTTCGAACAGATCGCTTTTGCGATGATAGAGGATGAGCAGCTTTCCGAGCCACTTCAGACTCGCTTTGGTTGGCACATCATCAAACGGACGGCCCGTGAAGACGGATCGGCCAAGGCTTTCGAAGAAGTGCAGAACCAGATCAAAGTGCGACTGGTCAGCGAGCGGCGCCGGGAACGTACAAAGAATTTCCTCGAAAAGCTTAAGAGCGATGCTGGCCTGGTTGTAAACGACGATGTGCTAGCGGCCATCGAACTGGCTCCAAAGAAGGACGACGATGCAGACGAAGGCAAGGGTGCCAAGGCTGCCAAGGCTGCCAGGGCCGGCGGGCACTAGGCAGCGACTCTGGGCAGTACGGGGAGTTCGGACGGCGCGCATCGCTTTGATGTGCGCCGTTTTTATTGTGTGGCCGGGCGTTTCTAAAGGAATCTAAAGGGTTCTAAAGGCCGGTTCGGAAGAAAGCAGTCAGGCCCTCGCTGTCGCGGGCCATGACGTGGATGTTTGACACCCCGTCGGCAGGTTTCCACTCAGCACTGATCTGGACCGTTTCCGCACCATCGCTTCGATTTTCAACGTAGCCGGCTTGTCGGTCGCCCGTTTCGATCCATGCAGCTGCGACTCCCTTGTCGTCGCTCACTTCAAAGACCACCTCCCAGGTAGTGTCATTCTTACGGCGGATGCCTAGGCAACGGATTGACGGCGCAGACAGCCAAGCGGATGCGTCGGTCGCTTGGTACAGCGGAATGTCCGGATCCAGAAAGTTTCCGTAGATCCCTTCACCCACAAGTAAATGGACCTTGGCGTTTGTCGAGAGCTCTTCTAGAGGGCGCACGCGGAACGCGAGACTGGAGGTTTCGCCGGGAGCTAGTTGCTCAATGACACCAGTGCCTTCAAGGATTTCGAAGTTGCTCGAAAGGGGATGCTCAAGACGTCCGCGGACTTGATCCGCAGGACCATCGCCATCATTTCGAATGTCTACGTCGATCGCGATGGATCCGTCCGCATGGGTTTCGTGGCGGTAGCGCAACGCTAGGACGGGTCTAGGGTTTCCTGCTACGGCCAGGACGGCCGGGCCCAAGGTGGGCAAATCGCCCTCGTCATCGAACACGACGAGTTTCAGCGCGGTACGCCCGGTACGAATCGATGTCGCCGGTTTCACGGTCAATTCTCGAGTGATTGAGGCGCCACCCGCTACTCGGCCGATGGCGACTGGGTACACCCCTAAGCCTCCGCCTCGCGCTTCCAAGCGACCGCGCAGGCGATGCAAAGCTTGCCCGCCGAGGTTCGTTACCGTGACCTTGATCTTTCCCTCTACGCCCGCCTGAAGTGTTTCGGTGGCTTCCACTTGCAGGTGTAGCGAAGGCTCGGGGGGGCGGGCCCCGGCCGTCCAATCGATGCCTTGCGCGTTGAGTACTTCGATCAACTCTTTGTCCGCTTCTGCCGCACGCTCGGACAGAAAAGAGCCAGCGCGTTCAAGCATGGCGGCGGCCGACGTGTCACCGAACTGTGTCAGGATCTCCAAGCCGAGGGCGAGCGTCGCGTCCAGGTCTGGGTCCGGTACGGGTTCCTCATGTCTTGGCGTTGGTTTCTTGTCTTCATCGCTCTTCTCGTCGACCGTCTCTTCGATGATCTCGGTAATATCGAGGACGAACGGCGCGCGCGCGGGAGCCTCACCCGCCCACGCCGGATAGCGAAGCCAGAAAGGCAGGTCTTGCGTAGATTTCTCGAAGGGAACCCCGACCTTGTCGCCGGTAGTGGTGTAACGCCGGATCTCTACGTCTGGGATCAGCCCGCCGCCGGGAATCGGAATCCCGTTCGGGAGGAA
Source organism: Binatia bacterium (assembly GCA_047611725.1). Lineage (GTDB taxonomy): Bacteria > Desulfobacterota > Binatia > UBA1149 > CAITLU01 > JBLFWR01. The sequence continues at coordinate 8,716 of JBLFWR010000004.1, forward strand.
ATGACCGACGGTCATTTTCAATGTGCTTGTGGCGCCGATCCCGAACGTTTTTTGAATTGTTCCTTTTCCGTAACTCCGTTCGCCAATCACGATCGCTCGATCGTGGTTACGCAGACTCGCAGCCAATAGCTCGGAACCCGATGCTGTTCGTGGCGAGGAAAGAAATACGACAGGCAGCTCCAAAAATGGCGTTTCGGCGGTCGCTAAGACTTCGGAGGTTAGCCCCCGTGCAGCCATCCCGTCGCGCCCTGCGGTCCGGATCAATACTCCTTGTGGTAGGAAGAGATCGCCGATCGACGAACTGCCGAGCATACTGCCGCCCGAATTTTGTCGCAGGTCGATGAGAACGCCGCGGACCTGTTCAGAGTCGGCAAGCAGGTCACCGACTTGCTTGCGAAAATCTTGAGGCGTCGTTTGGCTGAAATGCGAGATATCGGCGTAAATCACGTCGCCGATTACGCGGCTCGTTACCGACGGAATCAGTACGATGCCCCGGGTGACTGCGACGGGGATAGGGTCGGTTTCGCCTTCTCGTCCAATGAGAAGGTTCACCACCGTGCCATCTTCGCCGCGAATACGTTCGACCGCGTCTGAGACCAGGATGTTGGTCGCTGATAGCTGGTCGATGCGTAGGACAATATCGTCGGCCTTCAGACCGGCACGGTCAGCGGGGGATTCCGGGTACACACTGATTAGAGTCAGCGCGTCATCGCGAACCCCGATACGGGCGCCGATGCCCGCTAGCTTGCCTCGAAACTGAATTGAGTGCTCGGTGCGAGTGCGTCCGTCGAGGACCGTCGAATAGGGGTCTAAGCCTGAGAGAAAACCTTGCAGCAGCAACGGTTGTGCCGGCATCAATTTCTCGGGCAGCTCGTCTACGCATTCATCGATGAATCGTGCGACCTCTTCCAAGGGACCAACGAGTTCATGGACTTCACTGTTCGGAGGGGGTTCGACCTGCATCGCGCAGCGCTCGGTCGTGACTAACCAAGCTTGGCCATCGAGTTGCGCGACTCGTAGCTCCGGGATTCGACCCTCGACGTAACGCAACGCTTCGCCAAACAACTTTGGGCCGTCTATCTCGTCGGTAAATAGATAGCCTCGTTCGACGAGGCCGATTCCAGTTGCGAGCTCGGCCGCGTTCGCGGCGGTCGGGACCACTGAAGACAGGGCCAGCGCCAAAAAAACGAGACCAATCCACGGGCGGGGAAATCGAACCACCCGGGCACGCTAACGAGTTGAAGGTCCGGACGAAAGCCCGAGCCGAGTCAGAGCCAGCCCTGTTTGACTAGGAGTACGGCGGCCTGAGTCCGATTGCCGACACCGATCTTGCGAAAGATGCGTTTGAGTTCCGACTTCACAGTTTCGCGCGACACACCAAGATCGGCGGCGATCTGGGCATTCGTCAGGCCGCAGCAAACCAAGCGTAGGGTTTCCTTCTCGCGCTCGGTCAGTTTCGGCTTGATCCGCGTTGGGTCCATGCGGTAGGAGCTCGATGCTGGCCTTTGCATCTCGGCGGGTTCTGCTTCGTCGTAGGTGTGGTGGGGAAGAATTTCTGCGGACAAGTTTGTATTCGTATTCAATGCTTTAACCTCGGTGCCGACGCTAGGAAAACTGGATTCCAGCTTGGGGCCCCCATGTGGTAAGCAAGGTACATACCAAAACGATTGCCCGCAACCTTCGGAGGAAGTCTGCTAAGCACCTGTTTAGACTGCCTTTTTTAGTGGCCGTAGCTTGCCAGCGATGACTCGATAATTGCATAAGTGCACGAGTGTTGCAAAATCGCCACAAGAGGGGCGGTTAGGGCTTCAGCCGATGCGAAACGAGGCGTGACTATTTGTGGGCCGCAGCACCGGCGGCCTCGATCAATATGGCTCGCTCGTAGTCGGCCACATCTTCAAATGTCCCCTTAATTCGACGACGGTTCAGGAACAGGGTGGGGGTCGAACTCAGCTTTAGTTTTTCACCGCTTCGAGCCTCGGCAACGATTTTTTCGAGAGTCTTATGCTCTTCCATGCAGACGCGAAAGGAGTCCTTATCGACTCCAGCGCGTTCGGCGAGGCGAAAGATATTGGTTTCGAAAAGCTGGGGCTGATTGCCGAATAGCTCGGCCGAAACTTCGTGCTGTAGGCCCTGTAGTGATGCACATTGGGCCGCCTCAGCGGCACGACAGGCGTTGCGGTGAACGGTGGAATCTATGGCACCGTTGCACTTCGCATCCAATGGGAAGTTGCGATGAACGACATGGACAAGGTTGCCGCGGCGCTCGAGAACCTCTTCGAGGAGATTCCAATTGCGTCGACAAGAAGGACACTCAAAGTCTGAGTAGTCGATGAGCACGACGGGTTTGCTGCCAAGGTTGGCGGCTTCATCGTCGGACAAGACCAGCTGGTCGGAATTCTCGATCGGCTGCTCGAAATACCAAGCGTAGAAGTTCGGGTCGCCGGATTGAAGTTCTTGCAGCGTCATACTGCCCGGGTCGAGGCGTTCTCCTTCGCCACCGGAAGAGGCCAGACCGATGGCGGCCGTAACGACCAACGCCGCTCCGGTGGAAGCGATTGCCCCGGCGACGGTCAATGGGCGCGGATGTCCTGGATAGACACGCACGAACTCACGGCAGGCGAACGCAACCACTAAAGCCAGCGTAAAGGAGACGACGTACAACGAGGTACAAAGCAGGCAGATTGTCTTCAGGATAAGGGCCGAGACCAGCGCCATGTACAAAGAAAACACGACCGATCCGATCGTGCCGGCCGCTGCCAGGCCCAGTAAGCGGCTGCCCGCTCGTCCGCCCTTTCTGGCCATCAAGAATGCTGCCGCCAGCGCTAGATACGCAAGCAGGGCGAGCCAGGCTACGGGTATCCCGGCGACCTTCGAATAGTCGCTCGATAGTACCGCGTCGCAATTGATCGAGCTGTTGACGTTGCAGAAGCTGGTGTATCGATCGCCGAGCGATGCGATTTGCGAGTGTACCCACGAAATCTCAACCGCGATTGCCGCTCCAACGAGCGAAATTAGAGCGGCGGCGAGGAGCAAGCGCTTAAGGCGCGTTCCTGAATCTTTCGCAGACGTTTTCAGCTGAATTTCCCCGAGAAAACTGAGTGACGCGGCAACCTATCGGCCGGTTTTCCGGTTTGCAACTCGCCTCTGGCAAGGGCCCGGCTTGTCATGGCGTGGAACCCGGCACTTGGGCCTCACAGCGTGCGACTGCGGCTTGGATTACGGGCTCGTCGAGGAGGCGAGCGGCTCGGCGATAGTCGTCCAGAGCCGCCGAACAACCCTGGCTACGCTCGCGAACCATGCCGCGGCCGTACAAAGCTTCAGGCACGTTGGGGGAAGATTCTAGGACGGTGTCGAACTCTTGTTCGGCGCGATCCAGACGTCCATATCCCGCAAGGTCCATCGCATAGGCAATTCGCAGACCGATATGGCTGGGGTTGGTGGTTATCGATTCGGCACGAACCGCGAGGGCGCTTTCGCGGTCACCCGCGATCTCGTGGGTCACCACAAGGTTGTTCCATGCGCGGTCGAAATCGGGCCGCGAGGAAAGCGCGGTTCGAAAAGCGCGCCTGGCTTCGTCGAGCTTTCCGGCTTTGGCGAGCATGTTCCCCATGTTGTACGCGGCAACGCCGTAATCCGGCTTAATGGCCAGCGCGCTGCGAAACGAAGCTAGGGCCTCTTCGGTGCGGCCAGCTCGACCTAAGGCTGAGGCCAGTTCCATATGTGCCCGTGCACTGTGTGGCACGGCCTCTGTGGTTTGTTGAAATAGCTCGATGTGAGAACGCCAGTCACGCGTGCGGTCGATGTCGATGGCAATCCAGGCAAGGGCGACTGCGCCCAATACCACGCCAGCGCGTTTGCGATCGCGGTTTAGGGCGAAAGATAGCGCTGGCGCTGCCGCGAGGCACAACCCCAGGGTCGGCAGATAGAACAGACGCTCGCCCATGATCGTCCCAATCTGAACGATGCTGTTGGAGACAATCGAGTACGAAGCAACAGCCAGCCCGAGGCCGACCGGTACGGCTGCGAGTTGCCGCCAGCGCCAAGCGCTCCACAGGCTACCTCCGCAAGTGGCAAACCCGATCACGCTCCAGAGGTTGCCGCGGAAGCCTTCGGCAATGCCAAGCGCATTGTAGGAATAGTCGATGCTGAGGGGGAGGGGCCAGACGACAAGTCCGATGTAGCGGCCCAGGACAGCCAAAGCTCCGGCCGCGCGTCCAGGCAGATCGAGACCATGCAGCGGGTTGTCGAGGATATCGGCGGCTGTGGTCGCAGGAAGGAACGGCCCGTCAGCCGCGGCGCGCAAGCCAACGTAGGCTAGGAGTCCGATTCCAAGGGCCGCTGTTTCTTTTGCTGCACGACTGGCCGGCGCCGGTTGGTTACGATGCACAAAAATCGCGAACAGCGCCGGGGCCACGAGGATCGTCACTGCATTTTCTTTGGCTAGGATGCCAGCGAACAGGCAAAACGCTGCTGCTGTCAGCGCCATTGGTGACATTCGCGCGCGAAGCAAGGCCAGAGCTGCACCGGCAAAGCCCAGGGCAGCGAGGATTTCGGCTCGACCCACACTCCAAATTACGGCTTCGGAATGGATGGGCATTGCCACGAAGGCCAGAGCTGCTGCTGCGGCGCCGAGCCGGTCTACGCCCAAAGCTAGCGCCAGAAGCCATAGCAGCTGCCCGACTAGGGCATGAAGCACGATATTGGTCGCGTGAAAGGGGCCCGGCGCCGATCCGGATACCCAATGTTGGACCGCGTAGGTCAAGGTCGTCAGGGGTCGGTAGCCGGGAGAATCGGCACGGTCAGCACCCCACCAAGAGTACGTCGTGAAAATTTCCGGCAGATTCAGTTCGCCGACTACGTGCTCGTTGCTGATGATCGCGTTGACGTCGTCAGACACGAGCGGGGCATTGAATGCGCCCGCGTACGCGATTCCCGCAGCCACGACGAGGGCGGCGAACATTTCCGCATGGATTTTCACATGGTCACGCCCTTGGATGGCTGACCGGGGCTGCCTCAACGGGAAACGACGTTTGTGACTGCCAACACCGGTAGTGGCGAGACTTGCTCGGTCTCAGTGTCGGCGGCGTCCATGACTCGTACGTTGAAGCTGCCGGGACTCAAGCTTTCGTTGGTCCGGAATGCGCACGTGACCACCGGGCCAGTCTCAGGCATCCCGTCCAAGTCGATGATTCCGATCTTGGCGGAACGTCCAAGTTTGTTTGCGGCGCCCAGCATGCCCCCCAAGAACAGGCAGTCCAGCTTGGTTGCACCCTGCGAGACAAAGCCGCCACTATCGCCGAGGTGGTCGATTTCGAACTGAAGGGCGCCGAGTTCATTGCTGCCTTCGACGATGGAGACTGTGATCTCGTATTCCGGAAGGCCGGGGCTAAATCCTGGAGAGTCGTCGTAGTTGTCAGTGGCGGTTCCGGTTTCTGCCTGGCCGTCGTCGGCCGCCGCTGGTGCAGACGGGCCAGCCTTATTGCCCAACGGATTGTTGGCGGCGATGCGGTCGCGCACGCGTTGCGCCGATGTTGATGCCGGCTCCACGGGTGCGACCGGCGCGGCGGGCACGGCGGGTGGGGTGGCCTTCGGTACGCTGGCGGTCGGAGCCTTTGGAGCTGGAGCCGGTTTGGATGCGGGTGTCGGGGCGGGGCTAGGCGGCGGATTGCTGCCTGCCGGCTTCTTTCCATCCGGCGAAACCTTCTGCTTGTCCGAAACCGCCGCCGGTGGCGTCGGTTTTTTATCGGTCTCCACGGGGGCCGGAACTGGGAGGGGTTGGATTCTCGCTTGGCGTGGAGAGCGGGGGTCGAGTTCCTTCCCTTCTTCGTCTTGGGCCTTCACGATCCTGGCTTTCATTGCCTTCTGGATTGTAGTCGCGTTGGTCATCGGGTCTGCCGGGATCATGCGGCAGGCGGCGAGATCGATTGGGCCGGTAAAACCGCGGTTGGAACGCGCGCGCAAAGTTAGGCGTCCCACGCCGTCGTCGGTGAAATCTCCGCCTACGAAGGGGCTGATGAAAGCGCACTCAAGATCAGAACCATCTCGGGAGATCGTCGCTCCGGCCTGCGAGTAGTCAACAAGAATCGTCGCGCTCGCCAGCCTTGCGGTGTCTTGAGACAGGGAAATCACTACCTCGACGGGGGGTGCGCCACTGTTTCCACACGATGCGAGGATCAGGCCCAGGCCGGAGACGGCCAGAATTCGAGTGAACTTTTTCACGGATCCCCCTGAAGGCGGACAGCTGTTGAAATCGCTGCCAATCACGGCGCGGTAGTCGTTGTGGTTGTGGACGAAGAGGTTGTAGTGGTCGAAGGGGAGCCATCGTCAGGCGCGACCGTCGTCGATGTTGATGTTGATGTTGCGCTGGCCGCGCTGACGGCGACGGTGATCGTCGCCGTTTCGTCTGCGCCATCTGCGTCCTGCGCGGTTACGGTGCCAATTGTGAAGTTGCCGGATGTCGGAGCCACGGACGATTCGAAGGTGCACACGGCGACTTCCTCGTCTGCGTCGATGAGCGTGTCTCCGGCAGAAACGGCAATTTCTAGGTCGTCCACGTCGTCATCAACAAAAGAACTCGTGCCAGTCGCGTTGCCACTGGTTGAACAGTCCACGTTCGATCCCGCTCCCGTAAAGTCGCCTCCACCCGTGTAGGTGACGCCAAAGGTCAGCTGGTCGATAGGGTTGGTAGCCGTGGCGACGGTGAATGAAATCAGAAAAGTCTGAATGTCACCCTGGCTGGGGCCGCAGCTGGTGATTAAAGGAAGAAGCAGACTTGCGAGGGTGACCAGGCGAAGTCGCGTGGAGAAGGAGTGCCATTGACGATTCATTGGCTTTGAATTCTAGGTTAAACGCCGCCAGGCGGCCAATCGACGCTTTGGCTTCGCCGGCCGCTGCAGCGATTGGCCGCAGCGTGAACGAACAAAAGCCCGACCCCTTTTTCGGGGGCCGGGCTTTTGCATTGATCTCAGCCACGAGGGCTCAAATCGTTGTCGGGCCTACTCGGTCTGACAGTTCTCGTCGCAGCCGTCGTCTCCGACGAAGTTGCTGTCGTCGCAGGTTTCGTCGCAACCAATTTCGCCATCGCCGCAGCGACAGACCTGGATAAACGACTTCAGGCTGATGGCCCCGGGGCCGGTCAAGCCACCCGCGCTGTTAATGGTCGACGACGAGGTCGCCGGCACACAGAACAGAGCGGCCGTGGTCGGCCGTGAGCTGTCATCAACGCAGGTGTCGTCTCCGGCGCAATCGGCATCGCTTGTACAGGCGTTGGGATTGTCCGGATCGTTTGCGCAGTAGCTGCCCAACGGTGAGGGGACACCGTCTCGGGTGATCTCAGCCTCGAAGCAGGGCTTGAACTCGAACTGACACACGCCTGCACTGTTGGCAGCACAGGTTGAATCGTCGTTGCAGGAGCGGAAGCTCTGCAGCGAGCAAGTGCCCACCAAGTTGTCCGGGCACAGCTCCTTGTCATCCAAGCCGCAGATGAATTTGAACCCTACACCGCATTCGTTCGGCTGAGACTGCGGAGCGTTGGCGCCCACCGATCCACTTCCAACCGTACAAGTACTGTCACCTGGACAGGACTCGTCGTCGAAACACGGCAGCGTCGGATCGTCGTCGCAGAATCCACAGTGGCACCAGTGTCCACAGGTAATGGGCTGAATCGGAGCTGCTGCACAGGCACCGCCGCCACAGTCACCGTTGGTGCTGCATACGGTGCGTGGGTCGTCGTCGCAGCGCAGGCAATCCGCGTTGGTGCTGCACGAGTCACCATTGTCAACGCAGGTCGCAGGTCCGTTCAGCGGGTTGTTGCCCAACAGGAAGTTCGAGCACGGTAGCTTCGCCGTCTTCGTCACTGTGCCCGTAGTCACGTTGTCGAAGATGATCGACAAGCCAGCACCGGAAATGTTGGCACCCAGAGTCGGGGGACAATCGAACGAAACACCACCGAAATCAGGACTGATCGAATCGATCGTGCAGTCGGCCCCTGGGAACTGTCCATCGTCGCAAGTGAAGGTGGCTCCGAGCTCTAGGTTCTGGCCCAGACGTCCGCAGCGAGGACAGGGCTGATCGACCGCGTCGCCCAAGAACACACGCGATTTCAGGTTTACGCCGACCTTGGAATCACCAGTCACCGCGTTGCTGGTGCCGGTGAATTCACTGTCGAAAATCGACACTACGCAGACCGGGTTGCCGGCCGACGATAGCGGGAGCGGGGGGCCGAACATGAACTTACATGCCACGCCACTGGGGCAATCGCCGTCGGAATCGCAGGCTGCAAGCGTTGTTACACAGCGCTTCTGACCAACAGGTCCGGCGATCTCGCAGTCGGTGTCGCCACCTTCATTGCAATCGCAGGTCGGGTTGCAAAGTTCGCCGCTCGGGCAATCTTCGTCTTCGACGCAGATTTCATCCGAGATGCTACAGCGGCGCAGGGTGCGAATGAGCACCGAACCGCCTTCAATCACTTCGGCGTTGTGGGCGATGCCTGTCCAGCCGGAATCCAGATCGGATCCACTCAGGACAAAAAGTTCAGCTGAGGTGCACGCGGGGCCGCCGTCTACCGGTGGGCAGTCACAATCGAGTGTCACCCCAACTTGGCCGACCGCGTAGCGAAGACACTGCAGGGCGTCACTGGCACGGACGTTGCCGTCGCCGCTGACATCGCAAATGCACTCCTCGTCGCTGTCTGGGAGGCAAGCCTGGGCGCCTACGGCGACCTTAAGGATGGCCAGGCAGTCGCTGGCTCTCGGGCCCTCGTTATTGGTTGACGGTTGGCTACAGTCGCCCTGAGCGGCCAAAGCTGCTGCGGGCAAGAAGATTGAGAGGACGAGCGCGCCAGCGGTAAACAGGCGCATTGCGGAATTTCGCACGGGGGGATCCCTCCTTGGATTTCAGTTGGGTGATCATGGCCCTTTGGCCGAGCAGACGGAAGGCTAAAACTAAGGGGAGCCCTGCGAACAGGACTCCCCCTAGTTATAAAGTGCCGTAGGCGTCTAACCTGCGGCCGTTTTCTTGCTACAGCGGAACGACAGCTACGGTGACGTCAATGGTATTGAAGTCAAAGCCGTTACCGTCAGGATCGCCAGCGTCGTCGATTACAACCCCGAAATCACCCGCCGAGGGTGTTCCGTTGAAGCGGCAGCGCGCGATCTCGGTCGGTCCGTCAAACCCGAACAGCGCGATGTAGCCGACGTTCAGCAGGCTGTCTCCGGTGATGTCGTTGAACACCGGTAAAACACTACCGCCGATCGAATCGGTACAATCCACATCACCGTCGATGTCGACAAAGGTGCCAGCCGCGCCACTGTAATCAACACCGAACTGCAAGGCCCCGAAGGTCAGGGCATTGCTGACGCTGAAGACGATCTCGGAAACCGGGCCACTAGCTTCGGTGGTTGTGGTCGTGGAGCTCGTCGTCGTCGGAGCGACATTCGTGGTCGTCGTCGTTCCGCCATCAAGCGTGGTGGTCGTCGGCTCCAACGTGGTGCTGGTAGTCCCAACCACATTGATTTGGCTCGGGATAACCGACGGGGTGAATCCGAACTCATTGCCGTCCGGGTCCGTTGCGTCGGTGATCGTGATGTCGAAGTCGTCGGCAACCGGGCAGATAGCCCCGTTGAACGTGCATTCGACGATGTCGGCAGGACCTTGGATCCCGGCGATGCTGATCACGCCTACGGTCAGGATCTGCAGGCTTTCTTTGTCGTTGGCTGACGGAACCGATTGGCTTACTAGGAAAGCGCATTCAACGTCTGCTCCCATTCCGGCGAAGCCGCCCGGTGCATCTGCATAGTCGATATCGAACTGCAGAGAACCGAAGAGAGCGGCGTCTTCGACGCGAAAGACAACGTTGCACTGAACTGCCGGGGGCAGTGTCACGCTGGTTGTCGTCGACGAAGACGTTGTCGTGGTCGGAGGGATGGTGGTCGTAACTGGCGGCAACGTGGTCGTCGTGTCGGAGACCGTCGTCGTCGTCGAAGTCGTGGTGCTGTTGAAGTTGCAAGGTGCAACGTTCTCACAGACCGGATCTTCACAATCGGTCAGACCATTGCCGTCGTCATCCACGTCGTTGTCGCAATTTTCGCAAGACAAGGGGTTTGGATCGCGATCGATGCACAGCGGAGGCGTTTCGTCACAGCCAGCAACGGAACACTCGCAAATCGCGGTGGTGGCCGCTTCGAGGGCGTCGATGTTGAGGCCGCTGTCGAACACGCAGCTAAACAGTGCCGAGATCTCATCGATGGTGCAGCTGTCGATAGTCACGGTCAGCAGATTGCCGTCCAGATCGATGTCGGATTGGCAGCCGTCGAGTGAGCTCGCCAAGTCGCAATTGGCGGCGCCGAGATCGTCGGTGTCAATGCTGGCGCCAGCGGCGTCCAGATCAACAGTCACGACTACACGGCCACAATCGCCGTCACCGACGATGCCGAAGAAAATTCTAATTAGTCCGCTACCACCGCCATCGTCACAACCGCCAACGGCAAAGCCGAGCGAGAGGACAAGGGCGCCAAGACCTAGCTTGCGCATCCAACCTTTCATCAGTTAACTCCTTATCTACCTAATTCGACTATTTCGACTTTGTGCGGATTGGCTTTGCCGACTCACTAGAGCCGGGACCAAACTCTCCAAAAACTGGAGTATTCGCGGGATATTAGAACCAAGGTTTAGCCGTGAGCTTAGGCGATTGTCAAGCAGGGGTAAGCTGCCCGGCAAGATCACGCGGGTCTGGGCCTTCAGTTGCGTTGAGGGCTTTTTCGGAGCTATACGCGATGAACGGTGGCAGGAATACCTGTGCTGCCGGATCTGTATCGGGCGCCGGCAGAATTGAGCGCCCCATTTCCCAGAGTCCAGGAGGACCCATGCAACCGACCGAGTCGTTGATTGCGGCCAGCCGCAGCCGTAGCCCATTGCGAATCGCAACCGTCGCGACCGCGATAACACTAGCTTTTGCCCCAGCGCAGGCCCCGGCCTTTTTCCAATCGACCTCGCTTGAGGGCGGTATCGGCCACGATATCAGTGGTGTTTGGCTGGCGATGCATCATGTTTTGCCGGAATTTCGAATCCGCTTCGAAAAGCCCCAAGATACTGAAATTCCTTCGGAATATGTCCCCTTCAAGGTTGGCCCGGTGCCTGCCGATCTCTCCAAAGCTTTAGGCCCCGGGGCGGCCGGGGTTGCGGTCACCGAAATCACCGACAGCGCCTTGGCCAATCGCTATGGGATCTATCCCGGAGATGTGATCCGCAAGATTGGCAGCTACAGCGTTAGGGACGTGGATAGTTGGCAAGAGGGCCTTGAGAACGCCCCCAAGGTGATTCTGCTCACGGTACGTCGCCCGAGCCTGAAACAGTCGAAGGGGCGGCTATTCAAGCTCACGTATGAGGCGAGCAGCGCCACGGAACAGGTGGGCGACGGAAGTGAAACCGTGGTTGCTGAGGAGACCTTCAAAGTCGAAGTTCTCGATGTTGCACTGCCCGGTGACGCGGTTGCTGAAGAACAGCGCAAGAAGTCGGAGTTCTGGGAGCCTTCGGCGGCCGACATTGAGGCGCTGCGGGCCGAGTGGTTCAAGTTGTCGATGGTCAAACCTCTTCGGTTTTTACGGGGCGATACCCGGGTTGTCGCGTCGTCTCACTACGGTGCGGATCTCGCCGGTGACTCCAATACGAAAGACACGCTTTTCGCGATGGTGCTCAAACTGGAGGCGAATCCCGTCGGCGCGGGCGGGGGGCAGTTGGTCGATATTTACGGTATCCGAGAGATCAACGGCGCAGAGATCGCAGGTACTTACGTAACCGCGCTCATCGCGCGGGCACCGTTCCCGATCAGTGTTGAGTTCAAAGGAAATTTCACGATGACCCGGCTTGATGATCTTTCTGATCGCGATGTTGCTTGGCGGAAGGAAAATTCCAAGAATGCTGCCGACCGGGAAGCGGAAGATCTAGACAAGTTCGAGCTGGCCCCGGATATTCCGACCGACCTGCAGTAACGACGTTGAATCCCGTGAGGCCTTGAGCTTCACGCAGAAGGGCCCGCACCAATCATATTGGTGCGGGCCCTTTTCGTTATTGCCGATAGAGCGACGTGTCGTCCCGGTGGGCAGGGTTAGGTCGCAACTTGCGACCCCCTTCCGCCGGGACGACACGTATCAGCTATGGTAGCGACGGAACGTTCAGGACCGACGTTCCTCCTTGGCGCAACCGACCCATTCCAGGCAAGCCCGCTGTTGAGTTCACTGCTACCGACGTTGTCGCCGGTACGCAGTAGTTCGCAACGGTGAAGAAGTTAGTCGGATCTGCGTTACCGTTAAGCGTATCTCCACCCTCAACCTGATGGTCTGGCAGGTAGCACAAAGCGACATCAGCCACGCAGATACCGGCGCCGGGAACGATCTCGTCGCAGTTCTGGGTCGTGTTTTCGTCTTCGGGCTGGCACGGGAGCGACTCAAACTCTCCGCTACAGTGGAATGTCTTGCCAGCGCCACACACCCCGGCGTCAGGATCTACCACGTCGCAGGGGAATCCAGCGCAGTCGAAGGTGTCACCACAGACCAGGCCATCTTGGCTGCCGCCGTTACACTGTCCAGAAGGTAGGCAAAGCGGAACACACCGACCGCTCGGACAAGCGTCGCCACAGACGCCGTCGCCAGGGGTGACAAGGGTGTCGCAATCGGCGTTAACCGAACAGCTGTTGAGGCTCTTTTCGGGATCGCCCGCTGTGCAATGCACTGGGGTATCCGTACAGGTGCCTCCAGGGCAATCGCTGTCCTCGTCGCAGGCAGCGGTGCTGTTACTACAGGTCGTAAAAATCCCACTCCCGGTGTTGCCTGTCACACAGCCCTGGCCGAGTTCCGCGCCAGCATTGCATGAGGCGTTACACTTGTTTGGCTTGGTCCGTATTGAGCCAGTACCCAGGACACAGTTGCAGTCAAAGTTCTCGAAACCTTGAGCATCGCAGGCACCAGGGAAGGGCAGTGCTACTAGCTCGCTAGTTGTCGGTTGAAATAGGATCTGCAAGCCAGCTCCGGAAATGTTTTTCCCGACCAAGGGCTGACAGTCTACCGAAGTGGTCCCGAAATTAGTGAATGCCTCGACCCGACACGTGTCTCCTGCATCGATTCCCTGAGCGCAAATCAAGTCAAGCTGACAAGGCCCTCCAGCGCAGCTCGGAGTCGCTGTGCTGCAGACTTCTTCTGGCCCTGGGCAATCCGAGTCGAAACGACAATCGAGTCCCCAACATTCCCCGCCATCGGTACAATCGCCATTGGCTGTGCAGATAGTGCCGTCGTTGCTGCCAAAACGGCACTCAAGGGTGTCGCCACAGGTTCCTTCACACCGTTCCTCGTTGCGGTCGCCACCAAGACAGTACCCGCCGCATGTCGGACAAGGACTTGTCTGCGTGGTGCCGAGGAAAACCTTGGCTCGCAGTTCGTAGTTGATTATGTGCTCACCCGTAACGTGGTTGGCGGTGCCCTCCACGTCGGAGAAATACTCATTTCTCACGCAAGTCTGGGTTCCACTCGAGGACAGAGGAAGCGGCGCGCCGTTGGTGAGGACCACGCACATTGCCGCGCTGTTACAGCGCCCCCGGCACACTTCACTCTCGGCACAATCCGACTGTCTGACGCACGGCCCGGTTGGCGATCCGCCAGTATCGTAGCACTGGGCGTTGCAGTCCGACTCGCCGGTACACGACGCTCCGGCATTAGTGGTGAAGGCGTCGCACTGGGCGCAGTCGGCGTCTTCATGCTTGCCATCTACATCACCGAAAGCATCGCAGCTGGGATCACCAAGATCGAGTCCCCAGTCACAACGCGGCTCTGTTTGCGCGAACACGGTGCAAATCGGGTCGGTTGAAACGCCGATACATGTTGCCGTGTCGATAGCGTCGAACTCGGTACAGTCACAATTAGTGACCGCGGTGATAAACCCAGCTCGGTCCGGGACACCGGCGTTGTGAGCCAAGCCGGTCCAGCCGCTGTCAAGCTTTGCTGCAAATCCATCAACAAACCGACGCGCGCGCGGAATATCTCCGCAGGTGCACTCGAACGCATCGCCCGGAGGCAAGCAGTTCCCAACGCAGGCCGAGTCTTCGGTCCCATCACATTCCTCGCCGATCAGCGCGAACTGGTTTCGAACCGGATTCACGCGATTGTCGCCGCAAAAAGACTTGACGCTAAGCGGGTAGGCCGCGTTGATGATACTCGTGGGGAGGAATTCCGTTTCCCCGGGGCCTTCGGTCGTTGACCCGGCCTCCATAGCTACGTCTGATAGACATGCCTGCGCCGCCTCGACCGTCGTGACTCCGCCGACGCCTAGTCCGCATAGATCAAGTACTGTCAGTGTTTCCACGGTGCACTTCTTAGGAATGGCGTCGACGAGCTTCTGGATCGCTTTCGCTACTTTCTCAGAAGTCTTTTGGTCTGCGACCTGGCAGTTGGTGGTCGTCACCGTAACCGGCTCTCCTGGAACTAGGGCCGTACGGTTGACCTTGTCTCGACACTTGGCGACGGTTTTGCCGATCGAAGCGGCAGTTTTGCCAACGGTTAAACCCAGAGCGAACATACACTTCTCGGCTTCTTTGGTGAGCCCGCTTTCGGAGTCGATGCTGCCAGCCACGTTGGCAAGGATCGACTCGGCGATTTGCTCGGCGGCATCAGACACACAATTCCCGATGTCGGCGGCGTCGGTGATCTCTCCGCAGAGTGACCCCGGGAATCCAATTTTTGAGGCATTCATTGGCTTGGCTTTAGCCCCTGCAGTGCAGATTTCGGGGCTCGAGCCGTTGGGTGGGCAGGCTTGGCTGTCGATACAGAGCAAACCTGAAACGGAGCAAGTGCTGACGCACTTTTTCCCAGCGAGCTTGACCGCTTTTGCCCGGGCCTTTGTGATTTTCAACGACGCTTTGGCGTCAGGGCACGACGCAGCCGGATTGGAGAGAAGGCACTTGACGCCATCTTTCGCCGCGTTTTGAACTAGCTTGGCGGCGCTTTTTGCCATGATGCCAGTACACTTGGCTTCAATCTGGCTGAATGCCTGAGCGTGGGCGTTGCCTGGGGCAACTAGCGCAAACGCCAAGGCTGTGAGAACCGCCATTGATGTGGCGGCGGTGTGAAAACGTTTCATAATTAGGTTCTCCTCCTAGAGATCAGGGCGCGCAGCGCGAAAGCCCCAAAACCGATTTGCAATGCCAGCCCTAACTTAGGGCTGGACTCAGAAGTCTTTGACTGGTCGTCTCCCGCTTTCTCGTCAAGGCACGCCCAAGACACGCCCGACAGCGACCCTATACCTAAAGACCCGGACAGGGCCATGTCAAGGTCGAAAGATAGGAACACTGCCTGGCTTGCCTAAATGAAGAAGGCCCCCGACGCGATGCGCCGAGGGCCTTCAGTGGTTCGGTTGGAGTCCGAGGCCGACAAAGCCGGCTTCAGGCTACGTTGTTAAAACAACTTTTCGGTTAACATGTCGATGCGAATGGCTGCTGGACCAGGTGTGCCAGCAGCGAGGTTCACGCCGCCATTGTTGGTCGGGGGCACGCAGAACGTTCCAACGACAATCGGGTTGTCCACGTCCGGTGTGCCTGAGAGCAGAATTGGATCCAGGAAGCAGGTCCGGGTCTCGATAACCGTACACTCTCCGCAATCGTTGCCCGGACAAACATCACCGGCTCCGCCCTCGAAAGTCTCGCAGTCTGCGGTGGTGATGCACGCGAGCACGCCTCCTCCGTTGGCACGAGTCAGACCGTCACAGAACTTGTCGAACGGGCCTGCACCGGAGCATGAGCCTCGATCAGTCTGGGAGATGTCGTCGTTACACACGGTGTCTCCACACTGGTTGGGAACACGGTCGGCGGCTGCTCCGCCACCGTTCGAGGTGCAGGTCGTACCGCCGACAGCGACGCATTCGGCGTCGGAGTTACAGGGCTGGGACAATGCCCCAACGCACTGTCCGCAAGCGCAGTCCAGTGTGTTGAGCGCGCCGTCACACTTCACATCGAAACCGAGTGAGGTGCTGCCGGTGGTCAGCTCAAGGTTGATGACCAAGCCTGTGCCGCTGATGTTTTCAGTGGCTGAGGAGGGACAGTCCAAGCTGACATCGCCGAAGCTCGCATCCAGAGCATGGACGTCGCACGGTTGGCCATCTTGCGCACCGCCCGTGCAGGTTCCGTCGCGATTGCCGTCCTGAGCGGTGGTGTCCCCTTCACAAATCGGACAAGGCTGCTGTTGCACCTCGCCAGTGTGAACCTTCGACAACAGGTTGATGTTGAGTATGCCGGTGCCGTTGTCCGGATCCGAGGTGCCGGTGATATCTTCACGGAGGCGGTTCTGGGAGCAAGTAAACGTCCCGCCAGCCGAGATGGCCAAAGGTCCGCCGAGGTAGTAGCCGCATTCCCCGCCAGATGGGCAGGCAGGATCGTTTCCAAACGGGTTGGTACACTCGATCGATGTATCTTGCGCGCAACGTGCGAAGTTCGAATACTGGTCGCTTCGTGTGCTTAGACCGTCGATCGTACACGAACCGCAGCTGCCCTCGCCCAGTCCCGGGCAAGTGATGTCGGCAGCAATTTCGTAGTCATCCGGCAAGTCGAGGTTGTGGGCAACTCCCGTCCAGCCAACGTTGAGCACCGTACCGGTGGCTCCGGCTGAGCCTTGCCCAGCGCGGATGGTAGAAACGATCCCGTTTGGACAGGGGCTGTCGCCGTAGCCGGTTGCGTAAGCGAGATCTTTGGCTGCCAGGAATTCAGCTGCCGCACAAGTCTGGAGGCTGGCGATGTCGGCGCCGCACACTCCCAGTGTGACCAAATCGGCTGGGGCTCCGCAGAACTTGGTGATGAACCCGTCAGCCTTTTCCAGGGACTTCGCTGCTTTGCCTTTCAGGTCCACGCCACTGCACAGGGCAATGTCGTTCTCGCCGAGCTTCTTGTCGTTGTCCTTCTGGCACTTCTGTTGGTTCTTCAGGAAGTCGTCGAGATATTTCTGGTAACCCTTCTGAACGAATTTGGCGCACTTCTGGCTGTCCTTGTCGTCCGTGAAGCTGGCAGGGTCCGGAAGGCCGAGGGCTGCGGCGGAGGCGGTCTCCACGGCATTCAAGACTTCGCAGGTCAGGCAGTCGGCGATTTCTTGGTCGTCGGCCAAGGGCGTGCTCAAGCTTTCCGACGTGATGCATTCGGCCGAACAAGTGAAGAATCGGTCTACCACTGATTGAGCCTTCTCAGCGGGGCAATTCTTGTCGAGTGCCGTTACGATTTTTTCGGTGCCCTTGCCAATCTTGCCTTTGCCAGCATCGGCTACGATGGTGTCATAACAGTCGTCGGTGGCTTCCCGCTTGCCGGCCAGACGGTCTGCGTAGCACTTGCCAATGGCCTTGCCGGCGGTCTTCACCATTTTGCCGACTTCTTTGGCCAGGGCGCCTCGGCACTTTTGTTCATCTTTATTGAACTGGGCTTGTGCCAGTGTGGGCGTGAGAGAGAGGGCGAAGGCAAAAGCCATTGCCCCTCCGAGAATTCTCGAGCGGTTATTCATAAATCTCCTCCGGTTATTTCGATACAAATTGGCGGCGAATGTATTTATACGTCTCGCACCGTGTTGGGGCGGAGATTAAGATTGCGTCCGTAGCGGTGTCAAGGGAAGTTCTAGGATAACCTAAGCAATAAGCGTTCAACTCGGAGTTTAGGAAGCTCGCTCGGCAGTCGAAATGTACGATGACGCAGCGAGCCGTTGAGCGGTTTTCCGCGCTGCCAGACCAAGCCGTCGCGAAAGCGATTCCCCACAGGAGACTGATTCGAATGAAGAAAACCACTATTTCGTTAGCCCTGCTCGTCGCCACGACCGTCGTCGTGAGCGTGTCCGTTGCTGAAGCCGGTCTGACCTGTCGCAAGGTTGTTGCCAAAGAGGCAACGGGTGAAGGCCGCAACGCCCTAAAAGGGTCGCGTGTAAAGTGTGGCGAAGGCGAATTCCTGACTGGAGGTGCCTGTTATCCTGAGGTTCGTCCCGAAGAAGACGGCAGTTGCCAAACCTCGGCGATGGGAATCATCCAAACCTTAGTCGATTATCCCGGCACCACCGAGGCTGCATTTTTCACTTGCATGCAGACCGGAGGAACGGATTGTCCGGTCGATGAGCGCACTCGAGCCATGGCGATTTGCTGCAGAATCGTCGACGAATAGAGGGCTTGCTCGGAGCTCGGCTAGAGCCGTCTTGAGAGAGACAAAAAAAGGGGTCGGTGCGTTAGCACCGACCCCTTTTTTGCTCACCCTGCTGGGGTGTCTAGAACTGCCAGGTTGCCTGGAAGCTCGTTTCTGAGCGTCCGCGGCTTCCACCGCCGAGGAACCAAGGCTCGAACAATTCCCCACCGTCGATGTCAGAGTCGTTCTTGTGTCCCTGGTATGGATCCCAGGGATAACCTACCCAGATCAAGCGTGTGGTGATGTTCAACGCGACATTCGGCGTGATGAACCAATCTACACCGATCGCCACCTCCTGCGAGTAGCTGTTCACCGGATCCATAATGTAAATGAAGGCCGGAACTAGCGTCCCACCCTTGTAGAAACCGATGGCCGCGAAGGTCGTCAGGATTTCCCACTGGTGAATGGTGTCGCGCCCTTTGCCGTTGGGTGAATCGAGCTTGGGTAGATCGAGTCCGCCGATCAAGCCCGTTTGCTCGCCGGGGAGCAAGAAGTTCCCGTTGTCGTCACCACAGTTCTCACCCGGATCGTTCGTGTAGCCGTTGGCCGGGTCGTCTCCGATGGCACAGCGTCGGCGCTCGTGCTCGATGATGTAGTGCCAGAACATCTGGCCGGAAAGGAAGAAGGTGGTCTTCTTGTTCAGCCACTTGATCCAAGTCGGACGATCGAAGGCGATCATACCCTTCCACATGTTTTTCGAAGTGATTCCGGGAAGCAGGATCGGGCCGTTGTCAGGACGATTGAACAGCGCGTTCTGCTTGTCACCATCGTAGAAGGGCAGGTCGAAATCGATCACCGACTCAACGCGCCAAACCGTTTGCGTGTACACCCCCTCGAACCAATTGAACGAGAAGCCGACGGTGTGGACGTAAGGGGTGAAGTACTCGGCGCACAGCTCACCTGCGGCCCACGGCACTGCTGCGGCAACACCTGGGTCGTTCGGGTCCAAAGCCCGCCCTTCGCACCATTGCTGCGCGTTGAACGTGCGCTCGCTCCCGTTATCGAAGGTGACGTCGAAGGTCTGGTTTTGCGGGACACCTCGGACGAACGCGATCGGAGATCCGTCAGGAGAGAACCGCTGGTAGAGATAGTTGATCGTCCACTCGGTCGAACCCGCCAAGAAGTGGAACCGAATTCCAAACTGACTGTTGTCGGCAATGTTCTTTGCGTAGTTGCCTTGATTCAGGAACTGGGTGCCGTTGAGCAGGCCGCTACAGGTGCCGTCTTTGGCGTTGCGGCAGAACGAACTCTGGAATGCACCGGAGCCTTTGGAATTTTCCAGAGGGTTAAGAATCTTGGCTCCCCAGGGGCGCGGCAGGAAGCCGACCTTGCCTGGGTTCCAGTCAAAACCGGGATTCCAGTAGGCCTCAATAAAGGTCTGCGAGAGCGGACCAACCTTCTTCAGGTCGTATAGCCCCTTGACCATGAAGAAGGGCTGACGAATTTCATCGAATCCGAACCCGGGCGGCGGCAGCTCTTGGAAAAAGTGCCAAGAAAGATCGAGCGTGTTTGCACGGTCGAGCATGCGGAAGCCGTCGGTCTCGCCCCAAACAATCTGCTGCTTACCAATGCGCAAGGTCAGCGGAATGTGCTTGAAGTACAAATCGATGTACGCCTCGCGAATATTATTGTTGAACTTGAACGAGTCCCGCTCGTCCGCAGACAGCGAATCAAGCGAGACGTCTTGAGGGGTCAACGGGTCGCCCTGGAAATCTTTACGCTCAAGCTGGCCCGGCCTCGTGTCGTAGATGCTGTCGTACATGCCGCGGTACAGCATGTAGATGTCGGAGCGCTTCAGGAAGGGAACGTTGTACTTCCCGAAAGCCTTGCCCCGTTGCAGCCACTTGTACTCCAGGCGCAGCTTCAGCGTGTTGCGCTGCATAATGAACGCCAAGTTGTCGATATCCTGATGGCGGATAACGTTCGTAGTGCGAATGTGTCCGCCGATATCGAGGCCGTTTGCGCGGTATAGCGCGTCAGCCGGCATCGGTGCCGCGATAACCAGACTGAGCGCGAGCGCGAGCCCGAGCGTCCAGGAGACTGCTTTCATCGAAATTCCCTCACAAATAACGGGGTGCGACCCCGTTCCCTCTCTTTAATTCCTTGACCCGACGGATCGAAGGCCAGCGATTAAAACACCGCGGTGCGGACCAGGCAACCAAATCCTGTGTTCCGACCGTTAATGTTTTTTGGAAGCTCGGTCTTGCGCCAACGGTTTGTCACCCCCAGCCAGCACGCGTACAAGGCGCCCGACCTCTGAGGCACGCCACTTTCAGTGCAGGTGCGCCGAATGGCTGCATCGTTGGGGAGAAGGATCGGGTCCGGTGGCCCGGCCGGTCTTCAAAACCGTGACGTCGACCCTTGCGGCCGACGGAGGGTTCGACTCCCTCCCTTCTCCGCCAAGTTTTGCGTGCAGCGCGTCGATAGAAAAGGCTATTTGACGCGCTGCGCTGTCTTGCCACTCGTCAGTGATGACACCGGAATCTCGGGGCTAACGTCCGAAACTCAAGGTAAACGGCAGGGCGCCGGGAAAGATCGGGTCCTTCGTCAATTCGACGTTGTTGGCGATGTTGAAGACCCTGAGTCCGGCCGTGACCGGTTTCGAGTTTTCGCGGAAAGACACCCACAATTCGCCCGCCTCGGTCAGTTCGATGTCGGTGATGGCCTCTGCGCTCGAAAGAAGTTCGGCGCTTACCCGCCCTTGCTTAAGGTCGATCTCGACCACCCGGCTGCGAGAGTCCGCTCCCGCTACGATGCCATAGGCACGAGACGACCCGACCACGGCCAGGTCGAACAGGTCGCCTCCCAGAGCGGAACCGTCGATCAGGACTCCGAGCGACGCTCCAGCCTGGAGATCCACCAATTCGACCCCACCGTCGGACTGATCAACGAACACTTTGCCGGGCCCGCCTATATATAGAAGCCCGGAGCGCGGCTCTACGATCAGTCCCTTGGTTTCCAGAAACGGGTTCTCAAGCTCCAAGTCGATGGAGCCAACGATCTTGTCGGTCTCTACATCGATCACTGCCAGCCGGCCGGGAGCTGCGGGCAGGAAAAATCCGGTGTGATCGAGCATTTGCAGGGAGACGTAGAGACGGTTGCCGACGACCGCCATTTGGTCCATCTCGGGGAGCCCATCCTCGTCGGCGAGTGAAGAGAGATCGATTCGCTCTAGGATCAGCCCGTCGCAACTAACCGAAAGGCCCGATTGCAGCACCGCGACGTCCAAGACCAGCAGCTCCGCTCCATCGTAGAGAGTGGCGTATGCCTTGTTGCCCACCCGCGCGATGTCGTGAGGATTGGAGTTAAAGCCATCCGATAGACTGCACTGTTTTACAGTCGGGAGTGCGGGGTCATCGAGATCCAGGCGCTGCACCGAGTTGGCACCGAAGCGGTTGAGAAAAACCGGTTCGGTGCCGAGCTTGCGGACTACAGAGTCGCGATGAAGCACTCCCGGCCGAAACTGAACAGCGCGTGTGGCCAGATCTACGACCGCAACCCCGGCCGCATCAAAGCGAGACGAGGCCGTGGCAACCGCGACGAAGCGGTCTTTGAATGCGGCGCAGCGGGGAATGGTATCCGTGACCGCCGCAAGCAGTATTCCCAAGGCGTCGGATGCCGACAGCCTCCCGTCCGGCTCGTGCTGCGCCGAGTTGTCGCCCCGGTCGTCGTACTGTCCTGCTACCGCCTTCTTCAGGGCAGCCAGGGCGTCGCTGGCAAAGACAAAGCCGTCGCCTGTGACGTCGCCACACAGTGCAAACCCGGTGCTTGGGAGGCAAAGCAGCAGGGTGATCAAAGCGGGGAGACATGCGCCGCCCAGGATTCTCGTTTGATTGCGTATCATCGGGGCACACTCATGAGCCGTTGCTTCCCAGCCAGCTCAATGTGGCAAAGACGGATCGACCGGGAAGCGGAAAACCAAGATCGTCGGGCACAAGGCTATCGGTAAGGTTTTCTAGCTCAATCGCCAGCTGCCAATGGCGCCACGGGCCCAATACGAGTGAGACATCGTGCTGGAGCCGAGACGAGATCGCCTGGGCTTCGGTATTTTCGATGTCGCTGAAATGACGGCCTGTGAACTGCGTTTCCCATGCTAACAGCCAGCGACTGCGCCCGAAGGCGAGCCGCGTCGAGAACTCTTCCCGAGCAACCCCTGGCAGTTGGCGCCCGAGCTCACTTTCTGGGGCACTCGGGCTCACATTTCGTGAGTCCTGGTAGGTGTAGTTTGAGCTCAGCGACCAGCCCCTCGGTGCATCCAAGCGCAGCCCGACCTCGTGTCCACGAATTTGGCCAGCTTCCAGGTTGTTGGCCTTGGGGATTCCAAACGAATCCAGACTGACGACGATGATGTCGTCAGTGTCATTGGCAAACCACGCGTACTCCAAGCCGAGCTTCCAAGCTTGGTGCGATAGGCTGACGGCTGCACCGACGTCAAAACTTTTTCCGTCCTCGGGTTTCAAGGCGGGGTTCTCTCGAGCGAAGCCGTCGGAGCCGAACTGCTCGGATAGGGTCGGAGGGCGAAACCACGTGCTCGCGTTGGCTTTCAAGGTGAGCCATCCGAGCGGCGCCCAACGAAGGCCCAGTCTGGGGTCGGTGGAATCGGTGCTCACTGAGGAAAGAGCGGCGCCGTCGTTACCGATGGTTTCGCCTTCGAAATGATTCCAGAGCTGCTGGTGTCGCAACTGGAGCGAGACGGTCAGGTCGAGGGTATCGAACGCGATCTCGTCGCCGACTGCGATCGCGAAAGTGTCTCGCTCCACGTTGCGATCGGGGAACGATGCGTTTTCTTCGGCGAACTCCCCCTCGAAATCTTCGTGGGCGCCCTCAACCGATGCTTCCAACAGGTGACGATCGGCAACCACACGCTGCCAGTGCGCGCCCAGGTCGGCCGTCCAGCTCTTCGTCTCGTTGCCGGCCACGACCTCTTCATCTGCTGAGACATGCAGATTCTTACGCAGCACCAGTATAGAGCCGCCGATCGACCACTGGCGGGCATCAATCGTGGCCGAGAACACGTCTTGGAATGTACGAAGGCGGACCCCTTTGAACTCGAAGGGCACCAAGCCCGGTACGCCTTCGTCTCGGTGAAGCAATGTGTTTCTGAGAACCAGGCGGCGGTTGTTATGGAGTGGGCGGGTCCAGGTCGCGCCAGCATCCAACGATTCTGTGTTGTTGTTCTTTCTGGGCCGAACGCGGTCGTCGAAAGGATTTTCTCGAGTCCCACCGTCATCCAAGAAATCGAAGTCGCCATCGGTTTGTCGCCAGGCCAGTGAAACCCCGACGGTTCCTGAGGCCCACGGTGCTGAAAAGTGCCCGTTGGCGCCTCCGGTACCATAGGACCCGAGGCTCAACGCCGCCCCATAACTGGGCTTGGACGCTGTTCGCGTGATGATGTTGATCAGGCTCGCCCCGGAGCCGGCTGCGTAGCGCAGCGGGGTAAACCCTCGATGGAGGTCGATGCGCTCGACCATGGAAGCAGGCAGCGTGGCCAGATCCACGACCGGATCGTTGGCGCGGCCCAACGGGACACCATCGAGCAGTATTCGCACCTGCCCCGAACGCGCTCCGCGAATGCTCAGCGTGCTGCGCGTCTCGCGTCCGCCCTGGCTGCGCACTCGAACGCTGGTGCTGCGGTCGAGAATTTCGGCGATGTCTTCGGTTCCACGCCATACCGATCGCATGTCGATACTTTCGACGAACCCCGTGCTGTCGTTGGCGACTTCGTTGCTGCGTACGATCGCTCGCGATGCCGAGTCTTCGGCGTCTGCTTCCACGACAACCGGGGGAAGCTCGGTGAGCTGGTCGCCCAGAGCCAGATTCGGAACGGTTAGTGCGATGGCGAACAGCAGCACCAAGCCACAGCTGGCTGCGGTTTGAGGTTGCCCGGATGGGAAACGAAGGTTGCGGTGGCACGGCATCAAAGCGGCGGCACGCTAGGGACCGGAGCCCGAGCTGTCAATCGGGCCCCGCGCATCACATTGACAGCCCGCGAAACGGGTAATACACCGGCGCGAATGCCAAGTTCGCAAAAAAAGAGAGTGTCGATTCTCGGTTCGACCGGCTCGATCGGAACGACCACCCTTGAGCTTGTCTCGCGCTTCCCCAATCGCTTCGACATCGTGGCCTTGGCGGCCGGTCGCCGTGTCGCAGATCTAAAAGACCAGATCGCGCGCTTCAACCCTGAACTCGTCTCGATCGCCGACCCCGCTGACGCAGCTCATCTCCGTGACGCCCTCGGCGCGGATGGACCCGCCGTGGTAAGCGGCCCGGAAGGCCTTTGTCGCGTTGCGACCGCACCGGGAACCGATGTGCTGGTGTCCGCTCTGGTTGGGGCGGTGGGAGTTCCTCCAACTTTGGCTGCGGTCGATGCCGGAATTGATATCGGTCTGGCGAACAAAGAAGTGATGGTCGTGGCCGGTGAGTTGGTCGGGAGTCGAGCTAGAAAGGCCGGCTGTACGGTGTTGCCGATTGATAGTGAGCACAACGCGATTTTTCAGGCCCTAGAAGGGCGTCGTCGCGAGCACGTGGCGAAGATTGTCCTGACTGCCTCCGGGGGACCCTTCCGCGCCACCAGCGCTGAAGATCTTCGCAACGTAACCCGTGCCCAGGCGCTGGCTCATCCGACCTGGACGATGGGTGAGAAGATCTCGATCGATTCCGCGACTCTTATGAATAAGGGGCTGGAGGTTATCGAGGCACGTTGGTTCTTCGATGCACCACCGGAAATGATCGACGTGGTTGTCCACCCGCAAAGCATCATCCATTCGATGGTGCGGTACCGTGACGGGTCGGTCATCGCAGTCATGGCGATCCCTGACATGACCATCCCGGTTGCTCATGTCTTGGCCTATCCCGATTTGCTTGACCTCGAACATTTGCCCGTTCTGGATTTGCCGGCAGCCAGGCAGCTCACGTTTGAGCAGCCGGACACCGAGCGTTTCCCCTGCTTACGCCTGGCCTTTGAGGCTTTGCGGGCTGGCGGCACCATGCCGGCGGTCGTTAATGCGGCCAACGAGATCGCGGTCGAACGTTTTCTGGCCGGCGACATTGCGTTTCTGGAAATTTCATCGACCGTGGCCGCTACAATGGCGGCCCACCCCGTACAGAGCTACGTCTGCGTTGAGGATCTCTACGCAGTTGATGCTTGGGCGCGGGATCATGCCGCAAACGTCGCGTCGACGCGGTTCGCGGTCTGAGAATTAGTGGCGATTTCTCGCCCGGCTAACGCCTTGCTAGACAAAATCCGAAACGCGCTCCCTTGGCTCGCCGTTGTCTCGACGGCGATCTTTGCGCTACGCAAAATCGACGACTTCGATACTTGGTGGCACCTGGCGGCCGGCCGCTGGATTGTGCGCAACCTTTCGGTGCCGGCGCACGACGTCCTGTCGTTCACAGTCCCCGACCACGAGTGGCTCAACCTGCAATGGTTGTATGATGTCGCCCTCTACGCGCTGTGGAGTTTGGGCGGACCCAACCTGCTGATCTTTTCTTCGGTGGTCTGTTTCGCCGGGGCCATAGCTGTCATGGGTCGTGTGGTCTCGCGGTCAGTCGATCCGGTCACAACTACGATTGTGCTCGCCTGGGCTGCGGCCATGTCTGCTGAGCGTTTTACGGTTCGCCCGGAGATGGCGACCTTCGTGCTGTTTGCGGTGGTGTGGGAGCTCGTCAGTCGCGCCCGCAGCAATGGCGGGAAACATCTTTGGTGTCTGGTCCCAGTTTTGGTTCTCTGGGCCAATCTTCACTCGTTGTTCGTCTTGGGCCTGGCGCTGGTGTTGGCACATATCGTTGCGGCCGAGCTTGTGCCCTACTTGCCGCTGCCCCGTGGGTGGATCGAAGACAGCCGGTGGGAACCCACGGCGCGCAAGCAACTGCGGCAGTGGGGCGGCGCGGCGGTCTTGGCCACCTTGATCAATCCCTATGGGGCCAAAGCCTGGCTGTTTCCGCTGGAACTTTTCTCGCGCATCGATGGCAGTTCACGAGAAGTTTTTCAGGTTATTGGCGAGTTCAGACCGCCGTGGTCGGGTTACTTCCCAACGTTTTCGATCGGCGCGTACCAGGGCTTCTTTGTTGTGGCTTGTGCCGTGGTGGTGGTTGCGGGGCTGCTTCGCGCTTGGCCACAACGACCGCGACGACGGCCGCGACGACCACGCCAAGGCGTAATCGAGGGTGCTCGTTTTGACCTTGGATCGGTCGCCATCTTTGCAGCGTTGGCTTGGCTATCGCTGTTGGCGCGTCGAAACGTAGGAGTGTTCGCAATCGGATCGCTGCCGGTGGTGGCGGCTTGTCTACGCATCATTTGGGAGCGAAGCCCTGAGCTAGTGCGCCGTGGTTTGGCTTCCTTCGGCTTGGTCCTCGTCTTTGTCTTGCCGGTGGGTGCTGTCGGGTTGTCGTACTTCGTGATCGGCAACCATTGGTATGCGGTAGCCGGAGAGCAGCACGAATTTGGGATCGGTGTGTTCGAGGAAAACTTCCCGATTTATGCGGCCGAGTTTTTCAAGAAACAAAACTTGCCTGGGCCCCTCTATAACGACATGACCGCGGGCGGCTATCTGACTTGGGCCCAGCCGACGCCAGACGGTGTCTATGTCGATGGACGCCTTGAGGTCTACGACCCGCCATTTTTCAGCACGTATTTGAACTCTCTGAGGGATCTGAATGTTTTTTCGAGCCAGGTCGAAAAATTCGATATTCAGTCGGTTTTGCTTTTTCATCGATGGGGCAACCGCGATCGCCTAATCTCAGCACTGACGAACAGTCCTGCGTGGGCGTTGGTTTATCGCGATGAAGTGGCGATCGTTTTCGTGCGGGTCGAGGGAAATACGGCGGTTGTTGCTGCCGCTCGCGAAGCCAGAGACGCCACTGATCGCATCACGTTGGAACGGCTAACAGCGCCGGTCGCGAGTTGGCAGCTGCCGTTGGCTCGCACTTACGGGCTGATGGCCTACGGACGTTTGCTGCAGAACCAAGGCGAACGTGATCAGGCTCTCGACATCTACAAAGCGATTTTGGCTCTACCGCTTGAGGCTTCGCAGGAGATCTTCGCGCGCTTTCGCTCGGGAGCCCTGTTGGCTTATCGAGGCGACCTTTCTCAAGCTCGTCTGATGTACGAACGAATCTTGGTTCTTCAGCCCGAGGAATCAGACGCCTCGAGCATGGTCGAGCGAATCGATGCCGCGCTCGCAAACTGACTCGCTTCGTCCACGGATGCCGGGTTGGGCGCGGCTGGTGCTTGTGGCGCTAGCTGGGATCTTTCTGGCGCAAACACTTTGGGCCGCCAATCGCGACTCGGTGACGATCGATGAGTTCGTCCATCTTCCCGTTGGTCTGAACGCTTGGTACCACGGCGATTTCCGCATCGACCCCATCAACCCGCATCTGCCGCGAATGATCGCGGCACTCCCCCTGCTGTTACACCCGCCAGCATTTTCACCGGCGCCCGAAGGGGGGCATTGGGGCATGGGCTACGATCTGGCCAATCGCAATAGCGAGCGCTACCAAGCTTTGTTCGTCGAGGCGCGCGCGATGATCGCATTGATCGGCGTTTTGCTCGTCGCTGTCGTGTTTAGCTGGGGACGCGAACTCTACGGTTGGCGAGCTGGCCTGGCCTCAGCCGCTTTGTTTGCGGTCGCGCCCTCGATGCTCGCCCACGGACACCTTGTCACTTTGGACATGGCTGGGGCGTTTGGCTTCACGCTGTCAGTCTACGCTTGCTGGCGCCTGATGATGGCTCCCAGCCGCTCCCGTGCGGTGGCTTTGGGCGTGGCCCTTGGCCTCGCGAATCTATTCAAGCTGTCGTCTTTCGTCCTGATTATCGTCGTGTTGGGACTGATTGCGTGGCGCGCGGCTACCGCTCGTCACACGGGCACATCTGCGGGGGCGTGGTTCGGTCATCTGATTCTGGCCGGGCTGGTCGCGCTGGCGGTGCTGAATCTCGGCTATGGTTTTGACGGCACGTTTGCGCTGCTGGCCGAAGCTCGGTTGGCGGATGGTGGACTGCTGGCAAACCTGGAACGAGCCGCTCCGTGGCTGCGTTTTCCGCTACCCCTGCCAGTGATCGATGGCATCGACATGATTTTGAATGTGGGCAAGACCAGCGAGCCTTCCTACTTCTTGGCGGGTGAATTGTCGGCTGAAGGTTGGTGGTACTACCACTTGGCGGCCTTCGCTTTGAAGACGCCATTGCCGCTGTTGGCGCTATCGCTGTGGGCGCTGGTTCGATGGCTGGGAGGCTATGATCGAGCGCCGCTTAGCTCGGTGGTGTGGGTCGCCGTGGTTGCGATTTTTGCCGCCAACAGTGCGTTCAATTCTTTGGCCATTGGAGTGCGCCACGTGCTCGCAGCCGTGCCGTTGCTGCTGATTCCCTGCGGAGGAGTTGTCGCCGCTACGGTTACGCGTTGGAACGGGGCCCGCGTGAACAGGTCGGCAGTCGGTGCTGGGATCGCCGCGTTGCTATGCCTTTGGCTGGCGGCTGAATCGCTTTCGGTGGCACCGCGCTATCTTCAGTACTGCAACCAGATCGCTGGAAGTGCCGACGGCTGTCACGAGTGGTTGGTCGATTCGAATATTGACTGGGGACAAGACCTGTTGCGCTTGCGCGAGTATATCGACGAGCGTCAACTTGCCGGTGTTCATCTAGCGTACTTCGGCCGTGTGGACCCACTTGTTTACGGCATTCGCTACGCTCCGCTGCACCCAACGTCGAGCGGCACAGCGGTCATCTCCGCATCTTTTTTGATGGGGCGTCCTTACTTTTGGTTCGTGAATGGCCGTTATGGTTGGGCGCGCGCTAACACCTATGCGTGGATGCGCGACAAGCAACCGGTGGATCGCGTCGGTTCATTGCTCGTGTACGAACTTCCTTAGGAAAGGCTTTTTCGCGGTTTCACGGCAATCGCTGCTAGCGACAACCCGAAAGGTAGGCCGCATGTTGCCGCTGCCGCGGCCTCCGCGTGATAAACCCCGAGCATAATACGATTCAGAAGAGGCGGGACCGTTCCGAGGTCAGCAGTTTCGGATTCGTTGCCGGTAACATTTCGAAGCGCACGGACTGCCGCTGCCACCGGTAAGATCACGCAGCTCGACCAACCCACACGCTCAATTTCCAATGGTGACGAAGCGAGCAGGGCGCGCAGGCCCCGTCGAGTGTAGCGGCGCTTGTGTTCGAGAATCTCGTCGTGACGGCTCCACATCGAAGGCCAGGCCGGAACGTGGATCGCGACGGTGCCGCCCGGTCGCAGCACGCGCGCGAGTTCAGCGACCATCGCTCGGTCGTCTGCAACATGCTCAAGAATGTCGAAAGCGGTGACTAGGTCGAAGCTATTGTCGGCGAAGGGTAGTGCGGTCGCGTCAGCTGCCACGGCCTCGCTCACCCCGCGGCGGCGCGCTAGAGCTAGGGCCGCGGGGCTGAAATCGGTAGCAACCACCGAGCCGTAGCGGCCAAAATCGGTGGCCACCGCTCCGGTCCCGCAGCCAACATCCAAAATGCGCGAACTGGCGCGGTTGGCTGGGTCGAGGCGCTGGCCGAGCAGACGACGGAAAAGCAGGCGTTTCCCCACAAACCACCAGTGGGTAGTTTCGACTTCGAACATTTCCTGGTGCTGCTGTTCTTGCATGGGCGTTCCGGTCGGGCCGTGTCGCTGCTACTAAGAAAGATCGTGGCGACACCCCAGAGAATGTTGTGACCGATCAGAATTCAACCGACCCCGTTTCAATACCACCAGCTGCTCCCTTGCCAGCGGGGTCAAACGCGACTCGTCTCCTCCAGGCTGCGGCGATCGCGGTTGTCGTCTTCGGCATCGAATGGCGAATGGCCGATCCGTATGCGATCGCGCTCGATCCGCAACTGTGGCCGCTCCCGTACTCGATGCTGTTCATGATGCTGCCGGTGGCGCTCGGGGCTTGGGCCTTCGAGGCAACCTCGAACGGCAAGCCTGGATTTAGGGTGGATGCACTCAGGGGCATTTTGGCTGGGACTTTGTCCTATGTTGCGCTCAGCGTCTTTGTTCGGTTCTTTTGAACGGCGCCTCGCTCGGGCTGGGGCTCGTTCTGGGGCACTGGCTGGGGAAAGTTTCGATTAAACTCCAAGTTCCGTGACCTTCAAGCCCACACGGCGGGCAACCATGGCTCGATAGCTTTCTTGCAGCTGTTTCGTCAGTGCTCCCACAGCTCCGGACGCCACTTGGCGTCGCCCAACCCTTACAACCGGAACGATTTCGATGGACGTCGACGTTAGAAAAATCTCGTCGGCATTCCACATGTCTTCGACCTTGAATCGACGTTCGATGACATCGGCACGGCGGCGAGCGATCCGTAAAACCATCGCTCGGGTCACACCCGGCAGAACGCCATCTAGGACCGGAGTCGTGATGACCTTGCCGTTCTTGACGATAAACACGTTGCTGGTTGTCCCTTCCAAAACCGTACCGTCGTCGAGTTGATAGATGCCCTCGAAACAACCCCGCTCGCGCGCCGCGGCTTTGCCGAGCACCGCTGGCAGATAGTTGATCGTTTTCAACTGCGGCATGTCCGGGCGCCCACCGCTGCTCGGCCGGATCATGTGTACGCCTATCCCTTCGCTGCGGACCTGTTCCAAGCCGGGTTCAAGGCCACGCAATAGCATGAGCTGGGTTGGACGCTGGGCTCCAGTCGGCAACAGCCAACCTTGGCCGGGGCCACGCGTGATGGTCAGGCGCATGATGGCGGCGCTTGTGCCGTAACCGTTGCGCTTCGAAAGTGAGATCGCGCGTCGCTCCCATGGTTGGCTGGGGTCGAAGGGAATGCCCAGGGCTTTGGCTGAGTGGGCCATTCGCCGCAGGTGCTCAGCGGTCGCGAAGGGGCGGCCACTGTAGGTTCGCCAAGCTTCGAATAGGCCTTCGCCGAACAGAAAGCCTCGATCCAGAACTGAAATGCCGGCGTCATGAACGTCGAGATAGCGACCATTTAGATAGCAAATTGAAGGAGTCATTGCGTTCGCGCTCATATTTCCTCGAGAGCACGAAGGAAGGCCTGCGCCTTGACGCAGGTCTCGTCCCACTCTCGATCGGCCTGGGAGTCGGCGACAATACCGCCCCCGCTCCAGTAATGTATCCTGCCCGCGCTCGCGACCGCGGTGCGAATCGCTACAGCGAGATCGGCTTGGCGGCCACCGTTCCAGCATCCCAGCGCTCCAGTATAGACGCCACGAGTGACCCCTTCGACCTCGGCAATGATGTCCATGGCGCGAATCTTTGGAGCGCCCGTAATCGACCCGCAGGGGAACGTTGCCCGAAGAATTTCGTACACTCCGACATCCGGACGCAGGCGGGCAGCGACTTCCGATTCCAAGTGATGGACCGTTGCGAACGATCGCAACCGGGCGAAATCTCGAACCGCTACCGACCCGACAACTGCGATGCGTCCGAGGTCATTGCGTTCAAGGTCCACGATCATCACATGTTCGGCTGCCTCTTTTGCGTCGCTCTTTAGTTCCGCTTGAGCCTGTGCGTTGCCGCGGTCGTTCGACCCTGTAGCAGCCCTTGTCCCCTTGATCGGAAAAACCGAAATGTGCTCGCCGTCAACTCGCAGGAACGTCTCCGGCGAGTTGCTGATGATTTGAAAGCCTCCGTAGTCGAAAAGAGCACCGTGAGGGACCGGCTGAACACTTCGCAGGCGCTGCATGATCTCCAGGGCAGGCGCTGTTACGGGTAGTGTCTGAACCCTTGCCAGGTTGGCCTGGTAGATCTCGCCGAGGCCGATAGCCTGTTTTATGCGGTCGAATGCTTGCTGATACTTTTCACGCCCGGTTGAGTTCCAGTTTGAACCCGAAAGCTCACCAAGTGCTTGGATCTGGGCTGGCTTCTCGTCGTCGAAAATGACCTCGCCGCAAGACGCGACTCCAGGCTGCCATACACGAACGCGCGGGTAGGTCGCCAGGACTGCCAAAGGCATGGAGAGCGGATCGGTTGCGGCGCGCGAGACCCGCTTCTCAATGAAAGGAGCGAGTTCGTAGCCCAAGTATCCCACCGTTCTCGGAAGGATGGTCTGTTCGCTGAGCCAGGGCGGTTGGTAGCGGGGAGTCGAGTGCGAGCCCTCAATGAAATCGGCGATCGCAGTGTGCGGTTGGGTGGAGACGACGTGGCTTCCGCGATGATCGTACAAGACCGAGTTGCCGCTGGCGTCAACGATTAAAACCGTTGTGGGGGAGGAGCCGGCGAACGACGGACGCGAACCGTCACACGCGTCAAGAATGAACGGAAACACAGAACCGGGCACGGGTGCGAAAAGCTCGGCGAGAGGCGCCGCCGCTGGCAGGGCCATAGGCACGCGGTCTGAGTAGGAGCAGGTCGGTTCGCGGTCAAGTGGTTTGGCATCGCACGACATTGCCACGGGCGCACCCCATGCGTAGGTTCCGCCCGTGGAAGGCGCTCTCGACATTCTCCATCGCGTGGCAGCGGCAACTGTTACGATCGAAGCTGACATCCCTCCTAACCATCCTTCGGTTCCGGTTTTGGGGGTTCAGCGCTACGGAACGGGTGCCGTCGTGGACGACGCCGGTTACATCCTCAGCGTCCACTATGTTGTGCTCGGGGCGAGCCGGATTAGCGTCACCGACGTCAGTGGCAACGAATATGAAGCCGAAATCGTTGCCCAGGATTTCGCAACGGGAATCGCGACTCTATCGATTAGCGCCGGCGCGTTACCGGCATTGCCGCGTGGCGACTCCCGTTCTCTTACGCCGGGTCGCGACGTTTTCACGGTGTCCAGTGTTGGCGGCTCAGAGCGCCGTTCGGCTTCCGGTTTTGTTGCTGCTGTGGATCCGTTTGATGCCTACTGGGAGTACTGGCTCGAGCGTGCCCTGTGGGTGAGCTACCCAAACCCAGGTCTTGGCGGGGCTCCGGTTTGTTCGGCAGATGGTGCTTTGTGTGGGCTGGTTTCGTTGAACCTCGGCGGGGTCGGTCGCTCAACTTTGGCGATTCCGTCGGAGCACTACTACGACCACGTTGAAGAACTACTTCGTCATGGACGGCGTGTTTCACGCGACACTCGTGCGTGGCTAGGCCTGTTTTGCTATGCGACCGAAGAGCGTCCCGTCGTGGCGGGCCTGATTCCTGATGGGCCGGGTGAAGCCGCAGGATTGACCGTCGGCGACATCGTCATGCGGATTGGAGAGGAGGCGGTCGAGAACCGCGCCGCGCTCTATCATGCCCTTTGGCGTAGTAAGCCAGGCGAGACGATCGCGCTTCGTGTCCTGCGTTCGGGCGCGGAGACCGACGTTGCCGTGCAAGCTGGCGATGCCGAAGAATTCTTCTCTATTGGCGAATGATTTTCGCCGCTCGCCGCTCGCCGCTCGCCGCTCGCCCATGCGATACGGAGGCGGGGCGGTGCGGCTTCGGTTTCAGGCGATTGGAGTTTCCGGGTCGCGGTGTGAAGGCAGGTCGCGCGGTCCGGTAGCGAAGATCACCATACCCACAAGTGTGATCGCCAAAGCTGTCAGGAACATCGCCTGATAGCCGTGGTTCTCGACGATCGTACCGAAAAAGAAGGCACAACTGGCGATGCCCAAACTGTAAGAACCGCTGAAAAGGCTCTGGGTTCGGCCGATGTTGCGCGGGTTGCTCCAGTCGGCAACCAGGGCGTTCATGGTTGGGTAAAGCAGCCCCTGGGCTAGGCCGAACACGCCGCCCATTGCGACAATCCCGGCATAGCTTCGAACGAAAGCCAGTCCGGTGACTGCCGCCGACATCACTGCCATTGCGGGTAAGATGACCGCCCGGCGCCCGTACCGATCGGAAGCACTGCCCAAAAGCAGCCGCACCGAAACAGCCGCGACACTCCAAGCAATAAAGAACCCACCGACTCTGCCCACATCGAAGCGTTCCATCATCGCGGGCACGAAGGTTTGCGTGGCACCGAAGCCAAACCCATAGGCCGTCATGGCCACGACGGCCGTCGCAACTGCGCGTCGGGCGACGCCCGGGTCGATTTTTGTGGCGCGGGGGTCAATATCCAGATCAGGCGGACGCGGGATGAAGCAGGCGATGGCAAAGGCCATGAAAGCAAGGCCCGTCCCCACTGCGAACATGGCCTCAAATCCCCAACGCACGATGATCTCCTCACCGATTGCGGGGCTGATGGCGTGCGTGAGAATGGTGGAAATGCCGAACCAGCCGATCGCCTCGGCACGACGTGAGACCGGAGAGAAGAGTACGGCTAAGGTTTGCGCCCCGGTAAAGGCGCAGGTGAAAGCGACACCCTGAATGGCGCGAAGCGCGTAGAGCCATCCGTCGATCTGCTCGACGAAGATGAACCCCGCGGAACAGGCAGCGGAAACCAAACCACCAAAGATCATGAAACGACGGCAGCCGAAGCGGTCGAGCAGCCAACCCACGGCGGGCAGGACTGCCAGGCCAGCGAACCCCTGAATCCCCATCAGTCGCCCGGCGATTTCCTCTCCCCCTCCCTTCTCGAAAACCCACAATGGCAGCAGAAAGAAGAACGCGAGATTCAGAAAGAATAAGAAGTTCGCCACCGCTACGAGGAAGAACGCTCGCGGGATCGGTGGCTTGGACGGAGGCATCGATGATCTGTACCGAGGCCGATACCCGCAGGCAATGAGGTGCGTCTTTCCTTGATTTGGAGCCGGGCCGTGGGATGCTCACCGGTTCGATGTACGAGGCTTTCTTCGGACTAAAGGATCAGCCCTTCCGGCTGACTCCCGATCCTGACTACCTCTTCATGAGCGCCAAGCACCGCGAAGCCTTCGCGCATCTGCTGTATGGCGTCAATGAGGGGAGTGGGTTCGTTGCTATCACCGGCGAAGTCGGTGCTGGCAAGACGACGCTCGTTCGCGCTTTGCTGCGAGAAGCCGAGTCCAATGTCACCGTCATTTACATCGTCAACCCGGTTCTGACCTCGACCGAGCTTCTCCAAACGATCAATAGCGAGCTGGGCTTGCCGTCTTCAAGCACGAGTCGCAAAGAACTCGTTGAAGCGTTGGCCAGGTTTCTACGTGACAATCAGGCCAAAGGCGGCCGTACCGTCATCATTGTCGATGAGGCCCAGAACCTCGACCCAGTCGTGCTGGAGCAGCTTCGTTTACTTTCCAATCTAGAGACGGAAACCGAAAAGCTTATCCAGATCGTCCTGGTCGGGCAGCCCGAACTGCGCACGTTGTTGGAACGGCACGATCTACGACAGCTCAATCAGCGTGTCACCGTGCGTTGGCACCTCGACAAGCTCGATCGCGCCGAAACCTTTGAGTACGTGCGCCACCGCATGGGCGTTGCTGGCGCAACAACCGACCTTTTCGAACCGCGTGCGGTCGATTTGATCTATCGCTACTCCGACGGCGTGCCCCGCCTGATCAACATCCTTGGTCACCGTGCGTTGCTTGTCGCCTTCACTCGCAGCAAAGGGAAAGTTGGCCCCGCCGAGATCGCTGGTGCAGCCAAGGAGCTTGGTCATGGCAGCGGACCGGTTCGTACGAGAGGTGGTCGCCAGATTTACCAGGTAGCCACGGTTGTCGCGTTGGCAGTGACGGTGGGATTCGCAGCTTTTTACATGGTTACACCCGCCGGTTTCGCGCCGGTCTCGCCTGCGGCCAAACCGTTGATGCCAGCCCGGTTGGCAACCCAAACAGCGGCCGTGGATTCCGAGGCGTCGGCCCCAGAGCAGCCCGTCGCTGAACCACCGACGGTTCGACCAAGCGAGTTGGCGGCAGCGGCGCCAGCAGTGATCGTCGCAACGCCGACGCCAGTTGCTTCAGTTGAGGTTCCCGCGCCTGAGATGCCCACAGTCGCGGATGCCGCCACACCTGTGGGCGAGGTCGAGTTTCCATCAGCCCCGGCAGTCCCTGCCGACCCGGTTGCGGGGACACCTACGGTGGTCGAGGCACCGGCAGCGGAGGTGGACACGCCAGAGGTAGTGCCAGAGGTAGTGGTCGCCGAGCCGACAACTCCGCCGTTGTTGACGGCGTCGCAGGGAGCGACGGCGTTGGCATCGCGCAGCGCTTTCGAGTTGGCCGCCGATAGCCTCTCGCGGTTGCTTTACCTTTGGGAAGCGCCAGCGCTCGGGCCCCTTGAGCTGCGTGCGGATGCGCTGGACCTTGCGGCCATCGCAGACTCTCGAAGCCTTCGGTATATGTCCGCCCAGATGACGCCCGCCTTTCTTGCCGCTTTGGATCTTCCAGCGGTTTTGGAAATAGACATTCCTGCCAGAGGCG
The DNA here is from genome assembly GCA_047611725.1 of Binatia bacterium. Classification (GTDB taxonomy): domain Bacteria; phylum Desulfobacterota; class Binatia; order UBA1149; family CAITLU01; genus JBLFWR01. The sequence goes on from JBLFWR010000004.1 coordinate 45,099, forward strand.
AGTCGGCCTACGTTCTGCTAGAACGCTATGATCGTGAAGCGAACGAGATGACTCTGGTTGGCGGGCGGCGGTTGGCCGCCGATACTGTGTTGGAATGGTGGACCGGTCGTACCCACATTGTTTGGCATGACACCCATCAGCTGGGCGCAAACCTTGGACCAGGAAGTGGCGGCCCGCGAGTGCGGACGCTGCAAACGCTCCTACGTGAGATTGGAATTTACGATGGCCCGTCAAACGCCAAGTTCGATGCCTTGACTGAAAACTCGGTGCGGCGCTTCCAGGAAACGCGCCATGTGGTGGCTGACGGAATTGCTGGTCCTGTGACTCAGATCCTCCTTTACAACTCGCTCAGCTCTACAAAGCGCCCTAGACTTAGCGGCGAAGACGGCGCGGGCACGCCTGGCTTAGTTCAATGAGCAGTATTCTTGACGCGGTAAACAAGGACCCGGAGCGCACATCGGGTTCCGGCTTTGGTCCCCTGCCGGATGGCTTTGAGGGGCCGCCGACTGGCGGTGGTCCGAGTCCGAATCGCAACCGTTTTCTTGCGGTTGTTGCCGTTGTTGTCGGTGGTTTTGCGTTGGGTGCAGTTGCAGCGAGCCTGTTGGGGAACGAATCCGATCTCGATGAAGGCGCGGTTCAAGTGGCCGCAGTAAGTGAACCCGCGGTGGAGCCTGTTGGGGATGCTGTACCGCCTCGCGAGGCAGCCCAAGACAAGAAGAAGTCGGCTAATAAGCCGCATCTGAACAAGCGTCGGCCCAAGGGCGATCCAGTCCCCCCCGAAGGGATGAAGGCGGCGAAGGCGCAGGCCAAAGGCAAGTTGAAAGTGAAGCAGCTGCCCGAGCCGATTCCGGCCAAGCCGGAGCAAGCTCCCCCGCTGCACATCAATGCTGCGCCCAAACCTGCACCGCAACCAGCCCAACCCACACCCGCAGCCACACCCGCGCCAGTAATTCCTTCGCTTCCCGTCCCTTCGACGCCGACGCCGACCCCGACCCCGAAGGCGGCACCTGCGCGGGTGATCGAAGCGATCCCAGCGCCGGACGAAATGAAGCCATCGGAGCCGGAAGCGCCGGTTGTAAAGCCGACAATAAAGCGCCCGCCCATCGTGATCGGGGAGCCGTCCACGGAAAAGAAGCTAGACCTTGCTGCGCCGCCGAAGCCGACGGCACAACCCTTTGCGACTCCACCGGTTGCCAAACCCGTTGCACCGCAGCCGCTGCAGCCAATGGTCAAACCTGTACCGCTGGCTGTACCGCCGGCTGCACTGCCGGTTCGGGATCGTTTAGCCGTTCTCACGGAAGCCCCAGCCGGGGCACCCGAAATTCAATTACTTTTCGTGATGTGGGCACGGGATGCCGGCAAACGAATGGTCTCCATGCGGATCGGTGACGGCGGTGTGCAAATCGCCCACGAGGGCGATGTTGTGGGGCATCAGCTGAACGTCGCTTCGATTCATCGCGACGCCATCGACGTGACATGGACGGGGCGAACGTTTCGCGTCGACGTCCCCCGCTTCTAGCGTTGACACTTGGGCGGTCTAAGGCCGTCCATCATCAAGATAGCCGAGCGCTTCGAGGTCTTGGCGGGTTTGCTCGTCGAGCTGGAAGGTGGCGAGGCTATGCGGTCGAATATCCTGCATTTCGCGTTCCCAGTCTTGTAGGTTCTTGAGTAGCCGGATGAACTTCTGCGCGGGCCAAAGGTTGTTGAGTTCGGCAGGGTCTGTTCCCAAGTCATAGGCCTCAAACGTTGCGTGCTCGGAGCCAGGGATCTTGATCAGTTTTAGATTTCCCTGTCGCGCGGCACGCCATCGTCCGGCAAGCCCGGGAACTTCCAGACGATGCCAGCGATCATAGCGAGGACGCCACGGGGCGGAAGCCGCGAAAAGCGTTCGCTTGGTGTCACCTTGGCCGCGAAGCGGCAACGCTACCCCATCCATCTTGTGTCGGCAGTCAAGGTCGAGCCAACCGCAGACGCTGGGCATGACATCGATGAGCGATACCGGTTCGCGCACGTGGTGCCCTTCTATGCCGGGCGCGCGCACGGCCAGAGCGACGTGGATAAGTTCTTCGTAGAGCGTGAAATCGTGGGCGAACCACAACTGATGCTCCCCCATCGATTCCCCGTGGTCAGAGACCAGAATTACGACGGTGTCCTTGTCACGTCCGCGTTCGGCCAAGCCATCGAGAAGTCGGTCAATCTCGCGGTCAACCCGGCGGATCTCGGCTTCATAGAGCAATCGGGTCGTGGCGAGAATTCCTTCGCGGTACGGAGCCTTGAAAATGATCGTCTGCTTGTCGTGCTTGTGGTCAGTGAAATCTCGAATCACTGCCGAGGTTGCGTAGCGTAGTCCAAGCGCCTGGGCATCTTCGAGGAGCGGCCTGTAGGGCATGTGAGGGTCGAGGTAGTGACCCCACATCATGAAAGGGGCATCGCCGATTTCATCGAGTTGCCCGAGCAGGCCAGTGGTTACCGCTTTGGCATCTGGCTTGGGCGTCCTCTTCGGTACTTTGCCCCCAAACGCGTCGAAGCCGCGGCTGAAGCCCATCATCTTGTTCGTCAGCCACGGGTTGGTGACGACACCCGCCGTTCGGCGCCCACTTTTGCGAGCCAGCTCCGCCATTGTAGGCGCTTCGCAATAGGTCAGGGAGCTGTCGCCGGAGTGATTCACGACCCCGGTGCGGTCGGGGTACTGACCAGTCATTAGGGCTGCCACCGAAGGCATCGTGAATGGCGCCGGTGCCATGGCGGCATCGAACACGACCCAGTTGTGGGCCCTGGTATCCAGATTTGGCGAGCTCGGTCGCGTATGTCCGTAAAAGCCGAGGCGGTCAGCGCGAACTGTGTCGATCACCAGCAGCAAGACAGACAGGGGGCCGTCGCTCGGGATCTCCGGTTCAGTGGTTGGCGTGCAGGCAGCGGTGAGACAAAGCGCCAAGCAACATGCCATAGCTACGGCTTGGCCTTGCCGCGGTGCGGGTGCCCCCCCCTGGTAGCCAGAGCGGCGAAGACATGGCTGGTTGTCTCTTGTGCGGCCGCTGCGCAGGGCTGTGTTTGTGTAACTAGCTGATATCAAAGTGTTTTCCGTCCTAGGCACGTGTCCCCGCATACCGGACGCCGAAAGGCAAGCAAATTCCTTGACTCGCACTTAGGCCGCTCGTAGCGTCCCGCTGGCTTCTCATACAAGAGCGACAATTTGCCTCAACGGCTGGGGCCGGCTCCCCGAAAGAAAAATTCGAGTCAACGGCGGACGTGTCCCCAAAGGCTTAGCGGAAATCGCGCATCGTGCGGCGAATGATTCCGTGACCCACGAGTTCGAATGGAGAAAAATATCAGCAAGGCGGTTTACGAGAAAAACCTCGCCCAGCTCCTCGAGCTAGGCAAGGATCGCGGCTACGTCGGCTATGAGGACATCAATCGTCTGTTTCCTCAGGATGACACCACGCCAGAAGAGCTCAAGGAAGTTGTCAACTTTCTCACAGAGAACGACGTCGAAATCGTCGAGAAATTTGAGGAGGAAGAAGAGGAAGACGAGACTACCGATTCCTCGGACGCCGACCCAGACTCACTGTTTGGAGATGACGAAGAGTGGACCCTAGATGGTGCCGGTGATGACGACAGCGCCCCGACCAAGCCTGCGGCTGCTGACCCCGAGCCGCTGCCCGAGAAAGGCCCTAAGGCGGCCGCCGCTCCCGGGCGCGATTACGGCACGGACAGTACCGATCCGGTGCGAATGTACCTCCAGGAAATGGGCAGTGTGCCGCTGCTTTCCAGAGAGGAAGAGGTTCGTATCGCCAAGGAGATTGAAAGCGGTCTCCACGAAGTGCGCGACTGCATTTACGGGTTGCCGGTCACCTGCGAGTACATCATCGGGACAGCCGAGATGCTGCGCAACGGCGAGATCGACCCTCGCGAAGTATTCGGTGATGACGGAGACGAAGAACGCAGCTCGGTGGAGCGCGATGAGCGTAAGGTCAAGGCTTTCCTTAAGGAAGTCTCGACGCTGAAGCGGCTGTATACCGCCTACCAGGCGAATATCCCTTCCCGGCTCGCGCCGGTTTTGGTGGCCGCGAACAAGCCCAAGCGCAAGCCGACTGCCAAGGAACTGCGGTTCGAAACTGCTCGCGAGAAAGTTCGCGAGCATCTGATCGGCCTGAAGCTGGGCGAGAAACACACCACTGCGATCGTCAGCAAGGTTAAAGAGGCTCGTTCGCTGGCGCGCGAGGGCGAACGCGTGATTCGCCGCGCGGAGAAGCGCACCAAGCGTGATTCCAAGCAGATTCTTGAACTGGCTCGCCAGATTTCCACCGGCGACGCCAATGCAAAGCGAAAGGCGGCTGGAAACCTGCGAATGAGTGCCGAACGAGCCACCAAGCTCGCGGCCGACATTCGAGAGGCCCGGCGAAAGATCCACGAAATCGAGAAAGCCGTGCACATGGCTTTCAGCGATCTCGACTACTTCAGTAAGCGAATTCGTCAGGGCGAAGATCGGGCGATGATGGGCAAGAAGGCGCTGATCGAAGCGAATTTACGCCTCGTTGTTTCGATTGCCAAGCGTTACACGAACCGCGGCCTGGGCTTCCTGGATCTCATCCAGGAGGGCAACATCGGTTTGATGCGTGCCGTGGACAAGTTCGAGTACCAGCGTGGCTACAAGTTCTCGACGTATGCGACGTGGTGGATTCGTCAGTCAGTAAGCCGGGCGATCGCGGATCAGGCCAGAACGATTCGAATCCCGGTTCACATGATCGAAACCATCAACAAGGTGCTGCGTACGTCACGCTACCTGGTGCAACAGCTCGGTCGCGAGCCCGCTCCTGAGGAAATCGCCGAGCAGATGGAGATGCCGCCGGACAAGATCCGGAAGGTTCTGAAGATCGTCAAAGAGCCGGTTTCGCTGGAAACCCCGATCGGCGACGACGAAGAAAGCTCGCTTGGAGATTTCGTCGAAGACCGCCAGTCGGTTTCCCCTGCGGATGCAGCGGTGGCTCTTAGCCTGGAGGAGCAAACTCGAAAGGTTTTGGCGACCCTGACTCCGCGCGAGGAGCAGATTCTGCGGATGCGCTTCGGGATCGGCGAAAAGACCGATTACACTCTCGAGGAAGTTGGCCAGAAGTTTGCGGTTACACGCGAGCGAATTCGTCAGATTGAGGCCAAGGCTCTGCGCAAACTGCGAAATCCGCAGCGCTCACGGGGTACCGAATCCTTCGGCTGAGTCTCTCCGCTTAAGTCAGACGTAGATGATTGAGAGGCGACAGTTGGAAAACTGTCGCCTCTCTTGCGAGGATCCGCGCGTGTCGAGCACTCCGGACCTCTACGAACCAGACCGCAAACTGCGCTCACGACTGCTGCGTGGGACCGCGGGGGTCGCGCTGGTTCTGGTTCTTGCCTACTCGATCATGCTCGTCGTGACCGGGCGCTCCAGCATACTGGAGTCATTGGCGAATCTTGATCCACGCCTGGCGCTGCTGCCGTTTATCGCCACCTTCCTTAGTTACGGGACGATGTCGCTTTCTTACGAAGGAATCGTTCGCGCCGCCGGTGCCACGATTCGATCGCGAGATATGCTGCGCATCACGTTTATCGCCAATACCGCCAACTACGTGTTGCCCAGTGGGGGATTGACCGGGTTTGCCTTGCGGCTGGTGTTTTTCACCCGACGCGGCATTTCGGCTGGCCGCGCGGTGTCGATCTCGTTCACTCAAACCATGCTGACCAACCTCATGCTCGTGGTTTTTGTGGTGTTTGGTCTGTTGAACCTGCTGGCGTCTCGGACCATCGGAGGGTTTAGCCTCGTGGCTGCCCTCATCATGGCTTTCGGGTTGATCATGATGCTGCTGGTTTGCCTGGCCATGATTTATCGGCCGTCGGTGCGTGCCCCAATTCTCGAGTTCGTTGCACGGGTCAGTGATCGGATCCTCGAACTGACTCGTCAGCACGAACGTTTCGGGCCGAGGGTGCGGCGGCTACTTGCGCATGTCGGCGAAGGAATGGATCTCGTCGCCAAGCAGCCTGCCGCGATGATTGTGCCGTCTTTGTGGATCTTCCTAGACTGGCTGTTCATGATCGGCACGCTGTATCTGGGTTTCTACGCCACCGGTTACCCGATCACATTCAGCGCGGTGACGATCGCATTTTCCGTCTCGATCATTCTTGCGATTGTGTCGTTCGTCCCCGGCGGAGCAGGGGTTCTCGAAGGCGCATTGGCAGCAACGTTTCTTGGTCTCGGAGTACCACTGCAAGATTCGTTGCTCCCTATTTTTATCTATCGGATTAGCTATTTTGGGTTTCCAGCTCTGGTTGCACTCGTTGTTCTCCGCGGGGCCTTTCGCGACATGACGCCAGCTGAAGCCGAAATGGCCGAGGAGGCGATGTGATTAGACTGCGCAATCTGTTCATCGCGGGGTTGATCGTTCTTGTGCCGGTGGTGCTCACGGCCTCGATTCTGCAGTTCCTTTTCGGCTTGCTTGACGGGATTTCGCAGCCGCTGGTGAAGGGCTATCTGGGCCGCGAAGTGTCTGGCGTTGGTGCCATGCTGACGGCGGTCATTATTCTTCTGCTCGGCTACTTTTCGACTCTGTTTGTCGGGCAACGAATCGTCGAAGCGTTTGAGTACTGGGTTGCGCGGATTCCCATCGTGCGCAGCGTATATTCCACCACCCGTCAGGTCGTGCGCGGCTTTTCCAGCAACGAAGGCATGAACTTCCAGCGCACGGTGTTGGTGGCTCGAGAAGACGACATCTTGATGTTCGGCTTCGTGACCGGGGATTTTTCGCTGACCAAGGCTGGCGAAGAGCAGCGCATGTGTACAGTCTATGTTCCTACCAACCATCTGTATCTGGGCGATGTCTTCGTGGTTCCCGCCGAGCTGATTATTGAAGTCGACATGACGTTGGAAGAGGGAATTTCGGCCGTCCTCTCCTGTGGTGGTTCGCTGCCGGACGACGTTCGCCTCGGAGCGAGAACGGTCACCGATCAGGCCGACGAAACGATAGAAGTCGGCGCCGGGCCAGACTCAATTCCGAGCTGACCGCGTTGAGCTCGATGGGCAATACCATTGGCTTCGATGTTGGCGGCCGGTCGGTGAAAGGGGTCCTGGTCGATTCGGACGGGGCTGTGCTTGCGACGACGAAGCAGCCGACCGGATTCTCGACGAATCTCGAATCCTTGGCCGATGCCCTGCGCATCTCAATGACGGAGTTGGGCCAAACACGGATCGCCGACGGCTCGTTGGCGAAAGACTCCGTAGCAATTCCATTTGGCCTTGGCATCGCCGGATCTAGAACCAAAGAACAGCTCCTGCGAGGCAGTCCCAATTTGCCAGCCCTGTGTGGGCATGACGTTGGCGCTGTGGTCGGTGCGGTGCTGGGCCGCCCTGCGATCGTTGAAAACGATGCCAACTGCGCGGCAACGGCCGAGCATTGGATCGGTGCGGCTGGAGGTTGCCCGGATTTTCTGATGGTCGCGCTTGGTACCGGAGTCGGCTCGGGCCTGTTTCTCGGGAATCAGCTTTTCCAAGGCTCTACCGGTCGCGGGTGCGAACTCGGCCACACGATCGTAGAGCGAGGCGGCCGACTCTGCGGTTGCGGCAACCGGGGATGCTTAGAGGCCTATATTTCTGAGACTGCCGTCAGGGCGCGGGTTCGCGAATCTACGGAACAGCTCGAGAGTGTGGTTTCTGTCCGAGCTCGTGCCCAGGCCCAGAGTCAGAGTCAGGGTCAGGGTCAGGGGCAGGGTCAGACAGATGGCTGGGCCCGTGCTTTGTTCGACTTGGCGGCCGAGGGTGAGCCGCGTGCCGAGGCCTTGGCTTGCGAGATGGTGGAAGTTCTCGGTGGAGCCATCGCTTGTGCCGTGAACTTGTTCGATCTGCCAACCGTTGTTTTGGGCGGAGGGCTTGCCCGGGGTGTGCTCGGTCGGCTGGACGATCTTAACAGGGGCCTGGCGTCGGCATTGTTTGCTCGTCGTACTGGCGATGTTCGCATCGTTGGCGCTGCACTGGGCCCACTGGCAGGAGCGATCGGCGCTGCACGAATCGCGATGCCAAAACGGTCGCCTGATTGATTCGCTCCGGCAGCGTTTTTCCGTCTAAAATCGCGTTTGCCAACAGGAGGCCGCGCGTTCATGCATCAGCACTCTAAGATACAATCCACCGTTCTCCCCTTCTTACTCGCAACCCTCTTGGCTGCCTGCACGGGCGGCACTGGCGAAGAAAAGAAAGTAGCTGCACCGGCCGCTCCGGACGAAGATCGAGTCTTCACTCTGGCCATTGAGCTGGCCGATGAGATCGAACTCGGTGCGCTCCAGGTCGATTTTGACTACAGCGATTCGGTTGGCGGCTTCGTCGGCGATGCCGACGCGGTTGAATGCGAGACCGTCGTCGAAGGCGCGTTGAGCAGCTACAACAATCAGACTGCCGAAAGGATCCTGAAAGCGGCGTTTGTCGCCGTCGACGGAATGTCGGGCCCCATCCGCATTGCTGAATGCAAATGGAAGGGAGTGTTCGATCCAGCAACGCTCGGCGTCGAGGTTCGTGACGCGTCGGCACCGGACTTAAGCAATATCGCCCCACTTCCCGAGCTGCGGCTCGTCATCGAGGATTAACAGGCACCGCACGCCGTCGGTCTCGCTTTTGTGAGCCCGTGGCGCGCGGGCCCTGTTTGAGGCCCCAGCTTGCGTTACACTCGACTTCTCGCCCCCACACTCAAAGAAGAACCCTCCGACGCCGAGGTGGCGAGCCATCGCCTTCTCGTTCGCGCCGGCATGATCCGCCAGGTTGCGCGCGGTATTTACGACTTTCTTCCGCTCGGGTTGCGGGTCGTTAAGAAGGTTGAGCGCATCGTTCGTGATGAACTCGACCGGTCGGGTTGTCAGGAAGTTCTGCTGCCCTTGGTCTCCCCTGCCGAACTCTGGCGGGAAAGCGGTCGCTGGGATTTTTACGGCAAAGAACTACTGCGCATCAAAGATCGCCACGATCGCGAGTTCTGTCTCGGACCGACTCACGAAGAGGTTATGACCGACCTGGTGCGACGCGATGTGCGCTCCTACAAGCAGCTTCCGCTGAATCTCTACCAGATCGCGACGAAGTTTCGTGACGAAATTCGTCCGCGCTTTGGACTCATGCGTGGACGCGAATTCGTGATGAAAGACGGCTACTCGTTTCATGCCGGAATCGAGGACGCCGAGCGTGAATACTTCAACATGCACGCGACCTACACGAGGATTTTTCGCCGCTGCGGTTTGGAGTTCCGTGCTGTTGAAGCCGATACCGGCAACATTGGGGGCTCTCTTTCTCACGAGTTCCAGGTCCTGGCTACTTCGGGCGAAGATCTCATCGTCGCGTGTGATTCCTGCGAGTACGCGGCCAACGTTGAAAAAGCAGAGATGCAGGCGAACGCTGATTGTAGCTTCGGTTCGATCCCCTTGGAGACCGTTGACACCCCCGATGTCCGCACGATTGATGAAGTTTCGGCCTTCCTCAACGAGAGCCCCGAGCATTTCATCAAGACACTTATCTGTGTTGCCGACGACGTTGTGATCGCTGCGTTGGTTCGTGGCGACGATCAATTGAGCGAGCCTAAGCTGAAGACTCTGCTTGGTGCCCAAGACCTACGCATGGCCGAGGAAGCCGAGATTGTGGCGGCCACTGGTGCTCCTCAAGGCTTTGCCGGGCCGGTGGAATTGTCGGGGATCTCCATTGTCGCCGACGAGCGCCTTCGCTCGTCAACGGGTATGGCCACTGGTGCCAACCAGGCCGACCGCCATTTTCGTGGTGTTGATCAAGAGCGCGATTGGCCCGAAGTTCGGTTCGCCGATTTGCGCGAGGCACGCACCGGCGATGCCTGCGCCCGGTGTGAAAGCGGTCATTTTAAGGAGCATCGCGGCATCGAGGTCGGCCACATCTTCGTCCTCGGGACCAAGTATTCCGAAAAACTCGGCGCCACCTACCTCGATGCTGACGGCAACGAACAAGTCATGGAGATGGGAACCTACGGCATCGGTGTGACACGGACGATGGCAGCGGCCATCGAACAAAATCACGACGACGCGGGAATTATTTGGCCGGTGGCGATCGCTCCCTACGAAGTCCTGTTGGTTCCGGTGAAGTGGAGCGACGAAGAATCGCAGATCGCCACCGAGGCTTTGTACACCGAACTCATCGAGGCCGGTGTCGAGGTACTTCTCGACGATCGTGATGAGCGTGCAGGTGTGAAGTTCAATGATGCCGATCTCATCGGGATTCCGTTTCGCGTTACGATCGGGCCGCGCGGTCTAAAGACCGGTGTGGTTGAGCTCAAGCGCCGTGGGCAAGACGAAGCTTCCGAGCTTAAGCTGGCCGAAGCGGCGTCCGCGATTGCCGGCCTTGTGCGTGAGGCAAAGCAGGAGCAAGCAGCGTGACTGTGAGCGTGACAGCAGCGGCTCGAGCTCGTGCCCGTGAGCGTCTGATTTTCGCTCTCGATGTTAGTTCGCTGCGTGAGGCGGGTGCGCTTGTTCGCACCCTGCAGGGCAGCGTAGGCAGCTTTAAAGTTGGCAAGCAGCTGTTCTTGGCCAATGGCCCGCGCGTCGTCAACTACCTCAGGGAGCGCGGCGCCGAGGTCTTTCTCGATCTAAAATTCCACGACATCCCACAGACTGTCGCCCGGGCTTCGGTTGAAGCCACTCGGTTGGGTGTGGCGATGTTTAACGTCCACGCTTCGGGTAGCGCGGCGATGATGAATGAAACCCAGGCCCAGGTTCGTCGTGTGTGCCGGGCCGAAAAGCTACGCCGCCCGCGCATGTTGGCGGTAACCGTGCTGACCAGCTTGTCGGTCGGCGATCTCGAAACAATAGGCGTCAACGGTGAGGTTGAAGATCAGGTGGTTCGCCTGGCGGTGCTGGCCAAGGAATCCGGCATGGACGGAGTCGTTGCGTCGCCTCGAGAGATCGTCAGCATTCGTGCCGCCTGCGGTCCACGTTTTCTCATTGTGACTCCGGGAATCCGCCGCTCGTCGGATGCAATGGGAGATCAGCATCGCACCAGCGGTCCGGCCCAGGCGATTGAAGACGGTGCAGATTTCATTGTCGTCGGTCGGCCTATTCGCGATGCTCCCGATCCCTGTGCGGAAGCCGACAAGATCGTAGACGAAATAGCTGAGGCTTTGGCTGCTCGTCGCCGACGCTGATCGCTTTCCCTGCCGGCTCTTTCCCCGCAGACACTTTCCCCGCAGACACGGCTGCGCGTCGCTTACTGGCGGCGCCCGAGAATCAAATCAAAGTTAGGCAACGTTGCTGCGAATGGAGCAACGACCATCACGCTGTTTTCGTTGAGATCTCGGCGCTCGATTTCGGGTAGCCGCTGGGCGACCCGCATCAGCGCCGGGTCATCGACACCGAATACCGCAGCGTGCGCTTCCCCAGCCACGAGTGCTTCGACCGCGTCGTCTTGGCTGTTGCCGAGCCACACCATACGCAGCACGTGTCCGTTTGCGCGTAAATCATCTTCAAGTGCAGCACTGTCGCGGTCTGGCGCTCCAGCGATTACGACGGTCGTCAACGCTTCTGCGCTGCTGCGGATCAAGTCGATTGTAACTTCAGCATCCGCATCGACCCCCTCGCTCGTCGGTCCGATTCGCAACCAGCCATGAGCTCTGGCGGCGGTGCTAACAGCACCCGCACCGCGCGGCAGCGGTGCTACGACAAAACCCGACTCGTGACGGCATAGACACACCCGGCGGAACTCTTCGACGCCAAGGCGTGACGGAATCTTGCGACCGATGCGTGCTTGGACCCGCTCGGGGCCGGTCTCCAATACCCCTGCGAGTTTGGCCAGCAGCGGCGCCAGTAGCTGCTCGGCAGCGACGATGGCCGAGACCGGGTATCCGGGAATTCCAACGATCGGAGTATTTCCAATACGGGCGATCGATACCGGTTTCCCCGGCATCATATCGACCCCGTGGGCCAGAACGTCACCGAGCTTGGCGAGCACATCGACGGTCAAGTCGCGGCGCCCCACGGAGCTGCCTGCGATCACCGCTACAGCGTCGTAGTTGGCGGCGGCGTCGGCAACGGCGCGTTCCAGCTTCGATTGGTCATCGGCCACAATCGCCAGGCGCGTAACCTGGATGCCAACAGCGACAGCCGCGGCTTCAATCATCCTACCGTTGTACTCGAGTACCTGTCCGGGAGCCGGGTCGGCGATTGGTTCGGTCACTTCGCTTCCGGTTGGCAGAATCGCGAGCCGCGGCCGAGCGACGACGTTGATATTTACGATGCCAGCGGCGATCAGGGCGCCGAGGTCCCAAGGTGTGATGCGCGCGCCACGCGGAAGGAGTCGCGAACCCTTATCTATGTCTTCGCCAGCGCGGCGGACATCGTGACCGGGGGCGACAGCGCATCGCAACGAAAAGCCGTCTGGTTCGCGACGAACGTCTTCGATCCGGACCACGGCGTCAGCCCAATCCGGCAATACGCCTCCCGTGTCGATCTCCGCGCAGCCGGGCCCCGAAGCCGGGGGCAGGCCCAACGTGACGGGCTGCTCGGGTGTAGCTTCAAACGTATCGGCCGCTCGTACTGCAATGCCGTCCATGGCGGAAGCGCGGTAGTGAGGGGCGTCGTGAATGGCATAGATCGCCGCGGCGGTGATGCGACCACAGGCCGCGTCGATACTGATGCTTTCGCAGGGCAGTGGTCCTACGTCTTCAAGCAGGCGCCGACGCGCTTCGTCTGGAGAAACGCGGGCGAGGAACTTGCCGGGCTTCGGTGCGGTCATAGGAGCACGACCTCGACTTCGCTGCCGGCGGCCAGGCCTTCGGTGGAAGCCGGGACCGCCAACAAACCGTCGGCGCGGGCGATGGTTGAGATCGCCACAGACTTTCCGCGCACTGGTCGGGCGATTGGCAGATCCAGACCCAGCCCGGGCTCAAGCCGAACTCTGAGGTAGTCCTCTCGGCCCGCCGGCGAAGCGACGTCTTCATCAAGGCGGGCACGGACTCGTGGGCGGCGCAGCAATATTCGTTCGACCGGCTCTCCTTCCAATGACCCCACCAACGCGCTGCCGAAAAGATGCATCACGACCGCGGCTGCCGCCGGATTTCCCGGCAGGCCCATCACGTGTAAGCCGCCAGCGCGCGCGAGCAAAGTCGGTTTCCCCGGCGCGATTGCCAAGCCGTGGAAAAGCACCTCTGCGCTTTCCATTGCGCTGACCGAGCCGACGGTCAGATCTCGCGCACCGCGCGAGCTGCCACCGGAAATGAACAGGACGTCGCAGTCCTCGACAGCTCGCTCCAAAGTGCGAGAGAACGCGTCTTCGTCATCGCCGATCACCCCGAAGTCTTCGACGTGATTTCCGAAAGAGAGTGCAACAGCGCGCATGAGATACTGGTTGACGTTGCGAACGCTGCCCGGTGGCAGCGGTGCGTCGGGTTCTACGATCTCGTCACCGGTGGCAACGACACCGATGCGAACCGGACGGCGCACGCGCACTTGGATGACGCCGACTCCCGATAACACCCCGGCATCGACGGGTCGCAGCCGATGCCCGGCTTCGAAAACGAGATCTCCAGCCCGCATGTCTTCACCGATGGCCACCGTGTTTTGGCGGGGCAGCACCTTGGCCCGAACCAGGATTTCGTCGGGAACGGGCTCTTCTGTGTTTTCGATGATCACCACGGCGTCGGAATCCGGCGGCATCATCGAACCAGTGGAGACCCGGATCGCCATACCGGGCGGCAGCGGCTGCGTGGCTTCGGCGCCCATCGCCACAGTGCCGGCGATGCTCATGCGGACCGCGCTATTGTCGCCAGCCGTGAAGGTGTCTTCGGCCCGCACGGCGAACCCGTCCATGTTCGAGCGAAAAAAATGTGGAATGTCGTCGCCAGCCCGAACCTCGTCGGCCAGAACCATACCGATCGCATCGATGGCCGCGCAGACGATGATTTCCGTCGGCTCCGCTGCATCGATCATGCGGTAGGCTTGCGAGGCGCTTAGCAGTTCCAGAAACGGTTTCATGTGGGCAATCTCCGATGCTCCAGGCTGGGCAGGTCGCGGCGAACTTTTGCGAGTAACGCGGCATCGAGGTCAGCCACAATCACAGCCGGTGTATCCTCGGGGGCCTCGGCGAGGATACTGCCCCACGGGTCAACGATTAACGAGTGCCCGTACTCGGCCAAGCCGGTTGGTGAAGCCGAATCATGCGCGGCGCTGCCGAATTGGTTGGGTGCGAGAAAGTAACATTGATTCTCGATCGCGCGCGCCCGGATCAATGGATGCCAATGCGCGCGGCCGGTCGGGAGAGTAAATGCCGAGGGCATGACGACGACCTCGGCTCCGGCGTCGGCTAAGCGTCGGAACAGTTCCGGAAAGCGTAGGTCGTAGCACACGGCCAGGCCGATCCGCCCAAACGGTGTTTCGACGCAGATTGTTTCAGAGCCAGCGCGTCTGGTGTCCGACTCACGAACCGAAACTTGGCCGGGGATGTCGATGTCGAAAAGGTGGATCTTGCGGTAGCTCGCGACCAGGTCTCCGTCCGGAGCGAATAGGGTCGCGGTATTGTAGCAGCGGTCGTCACCGTCCAAGCGTTCCAAGAACGACCCGCCCACGATCCATACCCTAGCCTCAGCGGCGACGGCGGATAGCGCCTGGACGGTCGGGCCCTGCAGGGTCTCGCCCTGCGCGACCTCTTGGTCTTTTGGGCCTCGCCAGGCCACCACTTCGGGAAGGGCAACCAGTTCGGCTCCCTGTTTGGCGGCCTGCAGGACCAGCTCGCGGGCGGTACGAAGATTGGCACTTCGATCGGCACCAGAACGCATCTGAATAACGGCTGCTCTTAGGTCCTTCATAGCCGGCCGGAAGCTATGCGCGCCCCCTGGGGGCGTCAACCGGGGTGCTATCTGCTCTCCCGTGGCCCTTAGGAAGTGGCTGGATTAGCGGCCGAAAGAGAGAAGACAGGCCCCTGAAGCCCGTGATATTAGCTACTTACACGCGCGTTAAGGAGACCGCTGAGGGGAAAACGTGACTGCGGCGCAACTTGCAGCTGAGCTAGAGCGGTGATAACTCACTGCGTTATCGAGGTGAATGACATGTCCACTCAACGAATTATTAAGCGCTACACGAACCGCAAACTCTACGACACTGACCAGTCGCGGTACGTAACTCTAGAAGATATCGCCAAGCTTGTTCGCGCTGGCGAGGACGTTCGCGTCATCGACAACGAGGCTGGCGAAGATCTAACAGCGATCACGTTTGCGCAGATCATCCTTGAAGAAGAGAAGCGCAAGACGAACCTCGTGTCGGTTCCCTTCCTTCGAAAGTTGATCCGCTCAGGAGAGTCCGCTGTACAGGACATCGGCGATGCTGCGACGCGTAGCATCGAGCGTCTTGGCGAGTTGACCGAAAAGGCTGGCGAACGGGTTCTCGATGCAGCGCGCGGCGGATCGCGCGCGATCGACGGTCTGGTCAACCTTCCACAACGACAACTCGAAGAGCTTCGCGACGCAACGCGTGGTGCGTTGGACCGCTTGCGCGAATCCTCCACCGTCCAACGCGAAGTCGATCGTATCGAGAAGAGCCTCAAGGCGATCGAAGAGCTACTTGCGAATCTTAAGGTCGAGGAACGCGAATCGGCCACTGCTTCCGAGGGAGATGCCTCGACGCCAGAGGCGACAGCCGCCACGCCAGATCCGGCCCAAGCCCAGCCGGAAGCCGGGAGCCAAGGGGTCGAAGAAGGGGGTGACGCGAACGCGGACCCCGACTCCGACGATTCCAGCGCTGAGCGAAGCGCTTAAGCGAGCTTCGCAAATCGCGGGTCCGCACTGGCGGTAACCCGAGGCTATGAACAGTCGAAGCTAAGTATGTAAGAAGCCCGGGAGGTTGCGCCTCCCGGGCTTCTTTACATTCGGGGCCCGGCCAGTTACTCCAGTCCCACCCATGGCCAAGGTATTACGTGTGCGAAGACAGACCCGGAAACCTCCTGAGCGGAACGAAACGCTGGAGCGTCTCAAAGAAATTGCGGCTGGCATAGGCCTCGATGTTCGCGAAGAGAGGCTCCATCGCGAGGTTGGTTACAGCGTGCGCAGCGGGATCTGCACCAAGGATGGCGAGGAACTCGTACTCCTGGATCGCAACGCTGCCCCGGCCGAACGAATCGAGGTTCTTTGCCAAGTGTTGGCCGATCACGATTTAGATGGCATTTGGATCGAGCCCGAGTTGCGTAGTCGCATCGGCACTGACGTCTCCGCTGACCTGTCGGCTGACCTGTCGGCGGCCGACGAAACTCCACCTTCCTCGGGTGACTGATGACCGATCTTTCCCACGACAAATCGGACAAGCCGGACAACCCGGACAAGCTCGAGCGCTTCCGCCGCTTCATCCATGACCGAGGTCTCAAATCGACCCGGCAACGTGATGAAATTGCGTCCTGGTTCTTTGCTATCCGAGATCACCTGAGCGCGGATCAGATCTACCGAGAGATTCAGAAAGTTTCTCCAGGGATCGGCTTCTCTACGGTGTATCGCACGATGAAACTTCTGTGCGAGGCTGGCCTAGTTTCGGAGCGGCACTTCGGGAACGCTGAAGCGCTTTACGAAAATGTCTCTACGCATCACGACCACTGCATCTGTACAGCCTGTGGACGCATCATCGAGTTCGAGAACGACGAGATCGAGCAGTTGCAACAAGGGGTCGCAGCCCGTTTCGGTTTCGAACTGTCGAACCACAAAATGGAACTATACGGTCGATGTGCCGAATGCTGTCGGGCCTCGAATCAAACCTGACCTCTTCGTCACGATCCCGATCCCGATCCCGTTTACATGGCAGGCCGGTCTCCGGCCGAGTTCTATTTGGTACTTCGTGAAGGTCATCGTGACGACCATCGTGACGACCATCGTGACGGTCTTCTTGACGGTGGAATGCCGCCTTGGGGCGATGCGCTTGGAGAAACGGCGTTGTGGGATCAGATCGCTCTTGCGTGGACGCGTCGCATGCCGAGTCCCCCTCCTGAAATGGCAAGGTGTCGAGGTTGTCACACGCCCGACCCAGATCTCATGTCGGCTTCCGATCTAGTTTCGCCCGCGTCTCTGATCTTCCGGTCAGATGACGAATTAGCGGCGGCGGTTTCCGCGCTCACCACCCTCACCACCCACCCAGGGCATGACGACCTTGCTCGTACAGCCTTGCTGGCTCGCTGGTTGGCCTACGAAACCCCGCGCAGCGATTAGGCGCAGCGTCTAGTCGGCACGCGACTCCAAAGTTGGTTGCGGAATCACAGCAGTGCCTTCTGAATCCAAGGCCTCGATGAGGTCGATGGCGAAGTCGTCGTCGCCAACCGTATCGCGGGGAGTGAATCCGCAACGAACGATGTCGGTGCTGCCGGCTGGCGCCTGATCAAGAATCACAGCGAGCCCGACACCGTCGATCAACGGTTCCGCACTAAGCTCGCCTTCAACGAGAAGGGAACACTCGGGAGCGCCGGGTAGGCCCCCGAATCTTCCGGCGTTTCCCGAATCAAACCACTGCAGTTCCAGACTCTGCAATGGCTGGTCGGTTTCGACACTCAAAATCACTGCGCCCACGGCTGGGCATGTGGTGCCCGTACGCATGAATACGGCTAGGCGAAGGGTGGCCAGAGCGTCGCTCGCAGTGATGGCGCCGTTGCCGTTTACGTCGCAGACAAAAGCCGGACACCGAATGTCTTGACCGACGGCGGATCTGAGCACCAGCAGTGCATCAGTCGCGAGGATACGACCGGAGTCGTCCGCGTCACCGCAAAGTCGCGACACCGAACAACCCGAAGAGCACCCGTCTCCGTCGTCGGTATTCCCATCGTCACATTCCTCAACGCTTAGTCGCTCGATTCCGTCGCCACACGCGGCAGCGATGCATCCATCCAGGCACGCGTCGCTATTGTCGGCGTTGGCGTCGTCACAGTCCTCATCGGCTTGGACGACTCCGTCACCGCAGAAGGGTATTGTGGTGGTCGTTACCGATGAACTGCAGTCTAGTTTCGTGATCGCGACGCCAGGTGGCGGATCGAGTTCTTCACCGGCCTCGTTGCTGGCCACTTCCACAGCGATCGGAAAGTCGGCTCCGCTGGGTACGCTGCTGCCTGCCCAAGCGCAGCGCACCAGTGGGCTCGGCGAGTGGAAGGGGTCTAGAGCTATGTGGGCCGCTTCAAGGCGCGCCGCAACGTCGCGGTCGTTGATCGAAGTCAGGGTTCCCGCAAGGAGGATCTCGCATTGAACGGCGGAACCGACGCCTAAGAAGTCACCCAGAGCCGGGTCATAATCCAAGTGCCACTGAAGCGCCGTCAATGGTTCCGTGCCGAGCACCGAAACTTCAACTTGGCAATGAACGGGAGCAATCGTTGAGGTGGTCACCGAAGAGGTAGTCACCGAAGAGGTAGTCGTTGATGTCGTAGAGCTGGTGCTGCTGTTGGGATCACAGCCTCGTGGAACGGGGACCACCGTGGGCAAGGGCTCAAGGGGTTCGCCATCCGTGGTCGCCGCGTCGTTTACGGTTACGGCAAAGTCACTGGCCACAACAACTGCCGTTTGGTCAAAGTTGCATGTGGCGATCACATTCGGTCCTTGAAAACCGAACAGAGAGATCAAACTGGTCGTCAGTTTTCGCGATGACCGATTGTCCTGGAACGAGCCGAGTACACCGCCAATCTGCTCACTGCAGTCGGGCGTGACCATGCCCGGGGTCACTGCGAACGAACCCGGCGCGTCTTGATAGTCTACTTCGAAACCCAGGGATCCGAGTTCGAACGGTTGAACGAGCTGCATCTCGACCACACAGCGCGCTTCGGTTTGCCACGCGGATCCAAGCACGAGGCCAACAGCTATTGCAAAAGGCATTGCCAAGAGCGCTGCCCACCCACGGGCCTTCCGGAACTTTGGGAACTTTGGGAACTTTGCGAATCTTCGAACTTTCACGAGTTCCACTTTGGCAGAACCAGCGAGTTAGCGCACCGTAGTTTGCGCGCTGCGGGGCCGATTAGGAGAAAAACAGGGCTTCGGCGTTGGCGGTTGTGGCCTCTTCGACCCGGGCCAAGCTGACACCGTGGAGTTCGGCGAGCGCGGCGGCAACTTTGACCACGTAAGCTGGCTCATTGCGCTTGCCTCGATAGGGCATGGGCGCGAGATAGGGCGAGTCGGTCTCTACCATCATGCGGTCGAGCGGCAGGCGGCGCGCGGTGTCGCGAAGCTCGTCGGCATTCTTGAACGTGATCATCCCGGTAAAGGAGATGAGCAGGCCGTGGTCGAGGTAGCGTCGCGCATCGTCGTAGCCGCCTGTGAAGCAATGGACCACGCCACGAATGCCGTCTGGGGTTTCGCTGGCGAGCACCTCGTGAAGGTCAGCTTCGGATTCGCGACAGTGCAGGACAACCGGTTTGTCGAAGCGTTTGGCCAAACCGAGATGCCGGGCCAGCGCGTTTCGCTGCGCCGGGCGTGGGCTGTGCTCGTAGAAGTAGTCCAGGCCCGTTTCTCCAACGGCAGCGATCGCGTTGGACTCAAGCAGAGCCACGATGCGCGATTCAATAGCGTCGTCGTAGGAGTCTGCGTCGTGGGGATGGATTCCGGCGGTTGCAGCGATGAAGTCGTGTTGCGCAGCCAGGCGCGCTGATTCCTCACTGTCTTCGATTGGACCCCCACCGCCCACGGCCACGATTCGGTGCACACCGGCATCACGCGCACGTTGGATCACTGCGTCGCGATCATCGGCGAAGCGCTTGTCCAAGATGTGACAGTGCGAATCGACAAGACCGGGCCCCGAACTCACGATGGAACCTCGATGCGCGGAAACAATGGTTCAGGTGCTGACAGCTGATGGTTGTTTGCGTAGAACGCTCCCCACTGTGGAGCCGGGTCGGCCAGCCGCTCGGGAGCGGTGTTGAGCAGCTCCGAGATTTTCGCCGAAGTTTCCGGCATGAATGGCGCGATCAGGCGAGCGGTATGGCGAAGCGCGTCGCAAAGCACGTGCAGGATCATCCCTACGCGCGGTCGCTCGGCTTCGTCCTTCCACAGCTTGAAGGGCGCGGTATCGACAATGTACTTGTCGCAACTCGCGAGTGCCTTCCAGATTTCCTCCAGAGCCATGTGGAACGCGGAGTTTTCCAGATGGGCGATCGCCTTTTCTTCGGCCACCAAGAAGGCTTGCTCGATGGCGCGCTCGGGTTCCCCTAGTCCGACAGGCTCCTGAACGCAGCCTTCAAAGTACTTTTTCTGCATGGCCAGAACACGGCTCACCAAGTTGCCGAGTCCGTTGCAAAGGTCGCCGTTGAATCGTTGGATAAACGCATCTTCGGTGAACGCCGCGTCCGAGCCGAAAGCCATTTCGCGCAGTAGAAAATAGCGGAAGCCGTCGAGTCCGTATCGCTCTTTCATCTCAAGCGGCCGAATGACGTTGCCGAGCGACTTCGACATCTTCGACTCGCCCATATTCCAGTAGCCGTGTACATGCAGGCCATTGTACACGGGCAAGTCGGCCGCCATGAGGATGGTCGGCCAGAAAACGGCGTGCGGTTTCACGATGTCTTTTGCGATGAAGTGGTGAGAATTGGCCCAAAACGACTCCGCGTCGTTCGGGTGCGCTTGGTGCAGAGCGCTGACGTAATTGAGTAGGGCGTCGAACCAGACATAGCAGACGTAGTTGCTGTCGAAGGGAAGATCGATGCCCCATTCCAAGCGACTCTTCGGACGCGAGATGCACAGATCTTCGAGTGGTTCGCGCAGCAGGCCCAGAACTTCGTTGCGGTAACCGGGCGGTGCTACGAAGTCAGGGTTCTTTTCCAGATGATCCAGCAGGCGATCCTGGTAGCGGCTCATCCGAAAGAAATAATTCTCTTCGGCGATCCACTCGGGCGGGGTTTCGTGGTCGGGACAGTTCCCGTTGACAAGCTCGCGTTCCTGGAAAAATCGCTCACACCCTTTGCAGTACAGCCCACCATACTCACCGAAGTAGATGTCGCCCTTCTCATGGACGCGGGCGAGTACTTCGGAGACGAACTTGCGATGGTGTTCGTCGGTGGTGCGAATGAAGTGATCGTAGGAAATACCACACTCGTCCCAGGTCGAGCGGAACAAGCCGGAAACGTGGTCTGCGTAGGTTTTTGGGTCAACGTTGTCGGCTGCGGCAGCCTCGGCAATTTTGTCGCCGTGCTCGTCGGTGCCGGTCAGAAAAAACACATCGCGGCCCATCGAGCGATGAAAGCGAGCCAGAGTGTCTACAACCACCGTCGTATAGGTGTGGCCGAGGTGGGGCTCGGCGTTTACGTAATACAGAGGGGTCGTGAGCTGGATCTTCTCGGCCATGATTGCGCTAGCGTTGGTTCCGCGCGCGTCGGCCGCGCTTGTTCGGCTGCCACCCGTGCGATCGGCCAGCCGTGTTTAACAGTGAAAGAAGAGTGAAAGTCGGGTCAACCTCGCACATGAAGGAGCAGGTCGCGAATGGCTATCTTAGCATTCGCGTTGCGCTCCAAGGCCGATGCAGTGCGCAGCATGCGTTCCCCGGTTTGGGCCAACTCAAACGGCTCCGACTGGTGGGCGGCTTCAAGCGCGTCGCGTACTTGGGGCGCAAGCGTCGGGTCATCCGGGCTATCTACCCCCAGTCGGACACGTAGCTTTCGCAGCTGCCAGGCCAGCAGTTCCTCGAGAGCGTATCCGCTGGTTTTGCGAGCGATCATCGCGTCCAGCAGGCCGTCCATGTCGCCGTCGTCGGTGCCAACTTGTTCAAGCGCTGCGTGCAGCGCGTCCAAGTTGTCGAGCCCTTCAGGGTCCAGGGCCAACGCTCGGCCAGCACTGCCCCGTCCGGCCGCAGCCATCCGCGCGGCGTCGGCGCCTTCGAAACCGTGTTTGTTGAGGACCGTCAGTAGATCGGCCTCGGGTAACGCTCCGAACCGAATTACCTGGCACCGGGATCGAATTGTCGGCAGCAGCCCGGCGGGGTTGTCGGCTACAAGGATGAGAACGGCGAAGCCCGGCGGCTCTTCAAGCAATTTGAGCAGCGAGTTCTGGGCAGCGGGCAAAATACTATCAGCCTCGCGAACGATCGCTATATTGGGCCCGTCGCATGTCGGCCGTCTGGCCATGGTGCTGAGTAGCGAGCGAGTCTGATCGATTTTAATCTTTGCCCCTTCAGATTCGGGGTTGAGAATATGAACGTCACGATGAGTCCCAGCGCTAATTTGGCTGCAGGTCGGGCAACCAGAGCCGCGCGAGCATTGCCCGGCTAGTTGGCACTTTAGTAGGCTCGCCCACCACAGCGCCGTCGCGAACTTGCCGATGCCCGTCGGGCCCGCAAAGACGTAGGCGTGATGCAGGCCTCGCCGATCTTCACCGCGCGCCAGATCGGCGAGGCGATCAAGCCGCTCCAGCAAAGGTTCGTGCCCCAGTGGCCGCTCGAATATCTCGGAGTCGCCGCTCATGACAGGTGACTGTGGACGGCCGCAATAACGTCAACGGTGACGGCGTCTAACTCGCGATTGCCGTCAATACGCACGAAGCGACCTGGTTCGGCGGCTGCAAGAGCAGTGAACCCGGTGTGAATGGCGCTGTGAAAGGCGAGCGGCTCAGCTTCGAAACGGTCGCCGGGGCCACCGTCACCACCGCGCGCCCGATGCAGGCCGACTTCGATGTCTACGTCGATCCAAATCGTGAGATCCGGGTCCAGATCGCGCGATGCCCAAGCACTGAGTTCGCGCAGCATCGGGAGCTTGTGCCCGCGGCCATAGCCTTGGTAGGCCATCGTTGAATCAGCGTAGCGATCGCAGACCACGATGGCGCCCCGTTCCAACGCCGGCCGAATTACGGTGGCGACGTGTTGGGCACGATCGGCCAGGAACAGCAGAAGCTCCGCGCGCGAATCGAGGATTGATTCAGGATCTGCGAGCAGACGACGAATCGCCAGGGTGACGTCGGTACCGCCGGGCTCGTGGGTCAGTACCACTTCGCGCCCTGCTGCGCGCAGATTCTCGGCCAGCAGTGCGGCCTGGGTGCTCTTACCGGATCCCTCGGTGCCTTCGAAAGTTATAAATGTTGCCACGGCGCGCGCAGAGTGTCGCCACTCATCGACAAGCGCAACCGACTTGCAGGGCTTGTTACGGAGGCGGTGTGCAGGCGCTCAAATCCTCGGCCTGCCGTACGAAGGTCCGGCTCGCCGCGCCGCAGCGAGCATGAGCGGTGACGAGGCAAACCCCATCTCGAATCTGTGCGCTGACATCGAGTCGGGTGGCACCTGGAATCCAGTCTGCCACGGAAGAGCCGAGTCCTGGAGCGGGCAGGATTACGCCCGAGAGTGCCGCGAAACGAGCGCAAGCAACTTCGACGCGAGCTCGTGATTCTTGCGCCAGAGCGATCACGCTTCGGCTGGCCGCCATGCTTGTCATAGCTAGCGCGGCGACCACGAGGACTGCCGCGACAAGAGCCGCGCCCTGATTTGCCGGCTGCCCGGTGCGAGGAAATCGCGGATTACATCCCTGTCGCGCCGTTACTGCTGGGCTCATTGGCCGATGCCCGAATACAATCGTCGGCCGTTGATCTCGACCAAAACCACCTGGGCATCTGATAGCAGCAAAGTCGGATTCCCATCGGCATCCAGGGCGGCCAGTTCAGTGGAGGCAGGCAGATTGTCAGCCACCGTCATCGATTGACGGCCAAGGCTATGAAGCAGGCGCACAGGTTGGGAGCCGTTGCGTCGCAGACGAAAGCCGATTCGTTCACTACCCGACGTATTGATCACCCCGTCGCCGTTGAGGTCTGCACCCAGGGCTAGCTCGTCTGTCGCGATGCGAACCATGTCGACCCGAGGTTGGCGTACTGTCGCAAAATCGAGCATCTGCTCGATGTGGGTTACGGTGGCCAATCGATCGCCAGCGCGCTGGACGGCAGCGCCTAGCGAAACGGCCGACGCGAGCGATCCCACGAGAAACGCGAGCACCGCAGCTTCGGCGACCAAGGTCGCAGCGACCTCCAACAGTGAGAGGTTCATCGAGCCCCGTTCGCTGTCATGTGCACTCGGGTATGCGTCGTAGAAGCCCGAGCTCCAACTGCGACGCGCCGTGTTCATCGGACTCGATCGTGACTCGTACTGATTCGATATTGGCGTGTGGCCCAGCCTGGATACGGGTTGCACAGCGCAGGCCTGCGGGACACGCAGGGGCTGCGGCGCAGGGCAACCGACGCGCATAAATCAAGTGAGCGCGGCCAGTATCGAGCATGGACTCAGCCCTGACGATTCGCGCAACCGCGGTTGCGCCGAACGACAAAGCGTTTGCCGAAGTTGCCCCGGCGGAGGCAGCCATGGCCAAGGCGATCATTGCTTCAAGCAGCGAGCCGCCACGTAGGGCGATTCGAGATACCGTCACCCGTGACTGCCCCGTGACTGCCCCGTGACTGACGACGTAGTCATCGGATGCGACCTCGTTGGTTGACCACGATTCTGCGCTGCGGACCGGCGGTCGCTCGTCCTAGGACGATGGTCGCGTTCTCGGCCCGAGCGCCAGCAAAGAAGGCAACGTCGCCATCGGCCGGGGCGGCCTGGATAAGAATTCCACGCGGCAGCGCTAGACGCAGCCGAACACTGTCGTCATCGCTCAACACAATCGTGCTAGCCAAGATATCGACACGGGCTCGCACCGTTCGATTTTCGAGAAACGCCAATCTGCGAGCCGTAGAAAACGCCGCCACCGTGCTGCGTCGTCCTTCTTCCAAGGCGATCGCATCGAAGGTTGCGGCCGCTGCGCGAACGCCCGCCGTGGCAGTCAACGCCGATAGCGACAGCGCCACCGCGGCTTCGGGAAGACTAAATCCGCAATTCGAGTCGTGGACTCCTTTCTGTGTGGATCTACGTCTCACGGGTTGTGGTTTCGCACGGATCAAAGAGGTCGGGCAACGACCATAATGTTATGAGATGCTGTTATGAGATCGCCACGAGCGACGTGCTATGGTCGCAGCATGCGCGACCGTATTCAGTCCTTACTCTCGCCGAGCTCGATCTCCCTGACGACCGGTGTTTTCGACCCTCTCAGTGCCATGATCGCCGAACGTGCCGGTTTCGAAGCCGTCATGCTCAGCGGCTACTCGGTGGCCGGTAGCTATCTTGGAAAACCTGATTTTGGACTTCTCACGCAAAGCGAAATGATCGACGTGGCGCGTCGCACGGTCGCTGCCACGAAGATGGCGGTCTTGGTTGACGGGGATACCGGCGGGGGTGGCGCTTTGAACGTCATGCGTCTGGTCGAAGAGCTGGCGTCAATGGGCGCGGCTGGCGTGTTCCTCGAAGATCAGAAGTGGCCGAAGCGCTGCGGTCATATGCGCGACAAGGTCGTGGTGTCGGCCGAGGAGCATGCGGAGAAAATCAGCGCAGCGAAGCAGGCGCGGTCTGACCGGCCCTTTGTAATCGTGGGGCGTACCGATGCGCGGGCGCCGTTGGGTTTAGAGGAGGCGATTCGTCGCGGTAACGCCTACCGCGAAGCCGGTGCGGACATCGTGTTCATCGAGGCGCCGCAAAGTATTGACGAACTTCGCACGATTCGCTCCGAGATCTCCGGACCATTGCTTGCCAACATGGTTGAAGGGGGCAAGACCCCACTACTATCGGCATCCGAGCTTGCCGAGTTAGGATTCGAAATCGTCGTGTTCCCCGTAACCGGGATCCTGGCCGTCGCCCGCGCTCTTGAAACAGCCTTTACGCGGCTTCGCTCCGACGGCACGAGTGCCGCGGTGAGCGACGCGTTGATGGGTTTCGACGAGTTCGGAACCCTGGTCGGACTCAACGAAGCGTACACTGTTGATGAGCGCTTTGGTCGCACGCGCTAGCGGCAGTCATCGACCAGGCCATCGTCGCGGGCGCGCATTGAGGAAGTAGAGAGGGACTAGAGATGGACATCGTTGGCGACCACGAAGCGGCGCAAGCCACCAGCACTGATCCTGTTTGCGGGATGAGTGTTGCGATCGAAAGTACACGTACTTTTGAACACGAAGGCACGGTTTATCGGTTCTGTGGTGACCGCTGCAAGCAGCGTTTCAGCGAAGCCCCTGAAAGCTTTCTTGCCGGGACTCAGGAAGTCCCCGTAGCCGTACCCGTAAGCGTTGCGGGTGCTCAGTGGACCTGCCCGATGGACCCGGAAATCGTCCGCGAAGAGCCCGGTCCTTGCCCGATCTGCGGAATGGCATTGGAGCCTATGATGCCGTCGTTGGACGACGATGATGACGGCGAACTCGCAGCAATGACCCGCCGCTTAATCGTTGCCGTGGGTCTGTCCGTTCCGCTTATGGTTGTTGCCATGGGCGAGATGGTCGGGCTTCCAATTGGCAACTGGCTGTCGTCGCAATCATCGGGGTTGCTACAGCTGGCACTGGCGACACCAGTGGTTGCTTGGTGTGGATGGCCTTTTTTTACACGTGCGTGGATGTCGCTTGTTACCCGGCGTCCCAACATGTTCACGCTAATCGCGCTCGGCACGGGTGTGGCGTGGACCTACAGCCTCGTCGCTTTACTGGCGCCAGGCTTGTTCCCGCCGTCGCTGCGCGGACACCACGGCTCCATCGACCTCTATTTTGAATCCGCAGCCGTGATCATCGCGCTTGTTTTGCTGGGCCAGGTTCTGGAACTGCGGGCTCGCAAGCGAACCGGTGCGGCCGTGCGTGCGCTGCTCGGGCTAACCCCGCCGAATGCACGGCGCATCGATAGTGACGGTGAGGAGCGCGACGTCCCGATTGCTGAAATCAAAGTGGGCGATCGTCTTCGCGTTCGTCCCGGTGAAACCATGCCGATCGACGGGGTGATCGAAGAAGGCGCGGGCTCGATTGACGAGGCGATGGTAACCGGGGAACCGGCGCCGGTCACCAAGCGTCGTGGTGATCCAGTGACCGCCGGTACTCTTACCGGCAACACCTCGTTCATCGTTCGCGCCGAGGCCATAGGTGACGACACGTTGCTGGCGAAAATCGTTCGCATGGTTGTCGAGGCGCAGCGAACTCGTGCGCCCGTTGAGCGAGTCGTCGATGTTGTGGCCGCCTGGTTTGTCCCTGTCGTTGTCGCGAGTGCAGTTCTGGCGTTTGGCGTCTGGTTGACGGTTGGCCCCGAGCCACGTTTGGCTCACGCCATCGTCGCCGCGGTCGGGGTTCTGATCATCGCGTGTCCTTGCGCTCTGGGGTTGGCCACACCGATGTCAATCATGGTCGCGACGGGCCGTGGTGCTGGCGTGGGTGTTCTGTTTCGCAACGCCCAAGCCATCCAACGCCTTCGCGACATCGATACTCTGGTCTTCGACAAGACCGGCACGCTGACCGAGGGGAAGCCGCGCTTAGTAGCGATTCATAGCTGCCAAGGTTTCGAAGACGACGAGGTCCTACAAATTGCGGCCAGCTTGGAGGCCGGTAGTGAGCATCCGTTGGCTGCGGCAATTATCGCAGGTTCATCTCTGCGCTCTTTTTCTCTGGTCGAGGCGGAACAGTTCGATGTCCACCCTGGGCTTGGTGTCAGCGGCGTCATCGAAGGGCGCCGAGTATTGCTCGGCAATGCGGCACTCCTGGCGGGCGAAGGCGTTGTACTGGGCGCGCTTGAGGTCGATGCAGAAACCCAGCGCAAGGGCGGGCGAACGGTCGTATTTCTGGCCGTTGAAGGGGTTGCTGCGGGGTCGCTGGTTGTCGCGGACCCGATCAAATCTTCGACCCGTGAAGCCATTGCGTCGCTTCGAGCCGACGGCCTACGGCTGGTGATGCTAACCGGCGACGCGCAGGGAACAGCGCAAGCGGTCGCGACTGAACTGGGCCTGGACGAGGTCGTGGCCGGTGTCTTGCCCGAGGGCAAGGCCGAGCTCATCAAACGACTGCAGGGCGAAGGATCTGTTGTGGCCATGGCCGGCGATGGCATTAACGACGCCCCCGCCTTGGCACTTGCCGATGTCGGAATAGCAATGGGCACCGGCACCGATGTTGCAATGGAAAGCGCCGACATCACTTTGGTAAAAGGTGACTTGCGGGGCATTGCTCGCGCGCGTCAGTTGAGTCGCGCAACCATGCGAAACATTCGCCAGAATCTTTTCTTCGCGTTCTTCTACAACGCGGCGGGAATCCCGATTGCAGCCGGCATTTTGTACCCCGTGTTCGGCGTATTGCTCAGCCCGATGATCGCGGCAGCCGCGATGAGCCTTAGTTCGGTATCGGTGATCGCGAACGCCTTGCGACTGCGGCGAGCGGTGGTGTGAGAGATCGAACGACCCCTGGCGCGAGAGCCACAGACAGTAGGAAGACAATGAGCGCGCAGTCTCAGAAACTGAATTCATCCACGGCGCTCTGGCGGCTTTCCCTACGCAGCCCGCTCGGCTGGAGCGATGCGGGGTTGCCGCTTCTTGCCTGCCTGCCTTCCATAAATAGTAGGTTACCTGCATCCGGAGCCATACTTCGGCGCTGTTATCGAGCCACTTCGCGAGCCTAATGGCCATATCGGGACTGATGGCCGCCTTGCCGTTCACGACACGCGACAGCGCAACGCGCGTGACGCGAAGCTGCCGCGCAGTTTGGCTGCGCGATATCGGGTGTTGCAGATTCGAAGACGACAACGGGCATCGGTGTCGCGCGACACGCAACCTCGAGTACCATCACAAAGTCCCGTTCGCCCAAGGCGGGCAGCACGAAATCGAAAACATAGAACTGCGCTGTCATGGCCACAACCAGTATCAAGCGGATCTCGATTTCGGTCGAAGCTTTATGCGAGCCAAACGCAGGCATGGCCACAGTTGCCAACAGTTGCCAACAGTCGGCGCAGACTGTTGGCGGTAGTTAACCCAAGCACCCCATCAACAGTCAGCGCCGAGTGTTGAAAACTTCTACTCCCCAAGTGTCCGGTCACCCGCTCCGCACCTTTCGCATCTTCAAAGACCGCGCGAAGGTGTCGGGGGCGAGGCAGTGCTCGGAGAACGATTCCGCAGCGCAAAGCGCGAGGACCAAGTGAAACGAGCATTGCCTCGCCCCCGGCGCCCTAGCAGAAGCCGTGGCTGAACGTTCCTTCTTAGAAACCCTCAGCCACGATTCAAGCTACTTGCCTACTTACTTGCCCTGCCAGTTAGGCTTGCGCTTCTCAGCGAAAGCGCGTGGCCCTTCGACGAAATCTTCTGAGTGAAATAGATCGTGAAGCGCCGGGTACTTCACACTCATTGATTCTTCGAGGCCGTAGTCGAGACTTTGCATTGCCACCTGCTTGGTTGCGCGTACCGAAAGCGGAGCGCATTCCAGGATCTCGTCGGCCAGTGCGTTGGCGCGCGCCATGAGCTGGTCAGCCGGAACGACTTCCTGAGCGATGCCGAGTTGCTTGGCTTCCGCTGCGCCGACCATACGACCGGTTAGCATCATGTGCATGGCGTTCTTGAGACCAATTTGGCGGGGCAAACGTTGCATGCCGCCGGCCAAGGCCGCCAGTCCAACCTTGGGTTCGGGCAGGCCGAAGCGCGCGGTGTCCGACGCGATGATGATGTCCGAGGCCAACGCGATCTCGAACCCCCCGCCCAGGGCGACGCCGTTGACGGCCGCGATGATTGGCTTCCACAAATCGTAGCGAGAGCTCAGACCGCCGAAGCCGTGCTTGGGGATATCCAATTCACCGCTTTTACTTTCCGCGGTGAACTTCAAGTCGTTGCCCGCGGAGAAGGCTCGCTCGCCTTCACCGGTGATGATCGCAACCCAAAGGTCGTCATCGGCTGCGAAGTGGTCGAACGCTTCGCCGAGTTCGCGGTTGGCAGGCGGGTGGAGCGAGTTCATGACCTTGGGGCGGTTCATGGTGACCGTGAATACACGTCCGCGCGTCTCGGTTTTGATAAATTCGTAGGATTTTTCGCTCATGAATATGGCTCCGTGGAGGTCGGCAAGACCTGGGTAAGATCCCCCGTTGCTAACGAGCCGGGACGGCGGGGGCAAACCCCTGGAAGGCGCCCCCTTATCAACCCCGTGTCGGCCCCTTGGCGGAACCTCGGCGTGCACGTTCGGGGGGAATCGTGAGCCCGGCTGCTAGCCGAAGAAATTGGTGCGCGTGAGATACCAGTCGATAATCGCAGGGCCAGCCAGAATGTAGACGTAGCCACCAGCGGCCAGGAAGGGGCCGAACGGAATTTCGGTGTCGAGCCGTCCGCGCCGCAAGCCCATCATCAAAGCCCCGATAATCGAGCCGCTAAGGGCGCCAAACATGATCGTGAACAAGGCGCCGCTTACGCCGACGAAGCCGCCGATCATCGCGACGAGTTTCACATCACCGAATCCCATCCCTTCCTGTTTGCGCACAAATTCGTAGACCGCAGCGAAGGTCCACAGAATCCCTCCGCCAAGTACGATCCCCGTCATCGATTCGCGAAGCGTGATGTGCCCGACGACGACGGCGAGGCCCGGCGAAATCAGGATCAAAGGAATGGAGATCAAGTCGGGAATGATGAAGTGGTCGAAATCGATGACCGTGATCACCATCAA
Source organism: Binatia bacterium (assembly GCA_047611725.1). GTDB lineage: Bacteria > Desulfobacterota > Binatia > UBA1149 > CAITLU01 > JBLFWR01. The sequence continues at coordinate 75,527 of JBLFWR010000004.1, forward strand.
AGCCGCGGTGAGTACGAGATAGACGGTCAATTCGCGGGGTGGGAACCCTAACGTGCCCAAGACGACGAAAAGGCCAGCGGTGCCAAGCTCAACAAAGGGGTAACGAGCGGGGATCGGCTCTTGGCAATCACGACAGCGGCCGCGAAGTACCAGCCAGCTCGCGACCGGGATGTTGTCGTACCAGCGAAGCAAAGCCTTGCAGCTTCGACAGTGTGACCCCGGCCAAATGACCGACTCGTCTTCTGGCATCCTGACGATACACACGTTGGCGAAACTGCCGACGATCAGTCCTGAGAAGAAAAGAAAAATAAGAAACATGGATCACCCAGCCCCAGTTTTGTGGCTGGGGAGGATTGTGGGGTGCGAATCGATGCTGCGCAAACCGCGCGGGTGGTCACCAAGAAGTTTTGCCACGGCGCGCTTCCGTTTTGAGTCCCTATCGATTCATTTCGATTCATGGAGACGTGACCGAAAGCGGCGTATCGGCGGTGCTGGTCCACGTGTAGGCACGAGTTCCATTGGGATGGGTGGCGGTGGCAACGAACGAATTTTCATCGGCGCTTGCGACCTCGATTTCTACACCCTCGGAGGCTCGAAACCCGTCTAGATCGTCGGGCTCGTCGGTGTATTCGGTATTAGTCGCCCGGTGGAGTTCTTCGGCTGCGGCCAGGTTGCGCAGATCCTGCTGCGCTCGACTGTCATAGGCGGCGGCTCGGAAGGCACCGAAACGTGGCAGCGCAGCTGCGGCAAGAATTCCGACGATCGCGACGACGACCAACAGTTCAAGAAGACTGAACCCACTTTGTCGGGACAGCGGCGAGTCTATGCGAATGTTCACGAGACACCTCCAGCCAGGGCGGATGTAGAATTGAGCAACGGCGCGTAGACCGCTGTGGCGCCAAGCCCCACTACTAGCGCCGCGATGATGACTGCTGCTGGCTCGGCGACGTGTTTGAGACGAGCCAGCGCGGCCTCGCAGCGTTCCTCGTTCAGGCTCGCAATCCGTGCGAGAGCGGCCTCATAACCACCGGCTTGTTCGGCCAGATCGAGAAGAATTGTTTCGGTGCCAGATTCATCCAGCCCGGCACCGACCCAGGCAGCGCTTAGAAGTCGTCCGCGGCGCAAGGCCGCTCGAACCGAATCCAGACGCGCGCGCAACACCCGGTTCGAGGCCGTTGGTGCGGCAAGCGCGATCGCAGCCTCTAGTTCACAGCCCGCACGCAGAAGCAGCGTTACCAGCGATGTCGCGCGGGCTTTGGTTGTCGCCTGAATGAATGAGCCGACGACCGGCAGGCGCAGTAGCGTAGCGTCGGATTTTTGCCTGGCACGGCCGGATGTTTTTCTTACCAACGCCAGGGCCGCGCCGAGTCCAAGTACCGAACACGCCACGATAGCACTCCAGTTTTCCAGGAGTGTCCCGAGTTTCATCAGCAGTGCTGCCGGCGCGGGCAAGCTGGAATCGGCGTCGCTGTAAAGTTCGGCGAAAGACGGGACGACCGCCAGGGCAAGGAACGCTAACGCGCCCCCGGCGGTCGCCACGAGTGCGATTGGATAGGCAACGGCTGCTCTTACATTGCTGCGTTGCGTGGCCTGGCTTTGTTGCCAGTTCGCCAGAAAGGCGATGGACTCGGCGAGGCATCCCGATGCTTCGCCAGCGCGCAATGCGGCGAGTTCGTGTGCAGCCAGGCATGGCGCGTAACGGGCCAACGATGTCGACAATGATGTTCCGCGAGCCACCGTACGTGCAATGCGTCGCGCCAGCCGCCCAGGCCCGTCGGCACCGCGAGCGATCGCGGTCAGCGCATCCGCCGGTCTCAATTCATGAGCCAGTAGGGACCCGAGCCTAGCAAGCAATGTGACGACGTCGGCGCGCGACGCGGCCTGCGCAGACTGGCGGGCTAGTCCAAAACGCATCATCCGCAATCGCTCGTTGCCAAGTCTGGACCGTCGTCTGCCATTGGCTCGTCACACATCTCGACGATTGGTTCTGGGGGCACGGGGCATCGCGCCAAGGCTTCGGCCATTGTGGTTTGCCGGGCGACGACCTTGTCCAAAGCTGCTGCGAGGAGACAGGAGTTGCCAGTGTTCGAGGACGGCTCGACGACCGCGAACGCAGGGGTACGTCCGAGATACCCAGTGCCATTACATTGGGGGCAGCCAACCGAGCGAAGCACACTGTTAGGTGCCTGAATGTCGAAGCGGACCAGCCAACGAAGTTCCTCGCGGCTCGGTGGCGCTGCGATTGCGCAATCGGTGCATGGCGTGCGCAGCAAGCGTTGCGCAACAACAAGGCGCAACGTGGCATGTACGAGATAGTTAGGAACGCCCATTTCGCGCAGACGGGGAGCGACTTCGGCGCAATCTGTTGCATGTAGACTTGAAAGAACCAGATGACCCGTAAGTGCTGCGCGACAGGCGATGGCGGCACTTTCGGTGTCCCGAATTTCGCCAATCATGATGACGTCGGGATCGTGACGAAGCAGTGCGCGCAACACGGGTGCGAATCCGCGCCCAATCTCCTCGTGCACGGGCACCTGGGCAACCGCGGCCAACTCGGCTTCGACAGGATCTTCGACGCTGACCATGCTGCGGTCAGGGCGCTGCGCTTCTTCCATGCAGGCATATAGGGTCGTGGTTTTGCCGCTTCCGGTTGGCCCGGCCACCACGATCAAGCCGTCGGGTCGGCTCAAGTGCGTCTTTACGCGAACCTCGCAATCGCTGGGCAAACCGAGCGCAGCCAGCGAGCGCGGGGTCGTTTTTCGGGCTAGCAAACGAAGTGTTATTTTTTCGCCGCGAGTAACGGGGAGAAACGCGCAGCGCACGTCCACGATCCCACTATCACCCAACGATACTCGGAAACGCCCCTCCTGCGGTAAGCGCCGTTCTGCGATGTCGGCGCCCGCCAACAGGCGCAGTCGGGCGAGAAACGGGCCGACCAGCGCTGGCGGTGGCGACGCCATTTCACACAACGAGCCATCAATTCGAGCGCGTAGCCGCAGGCCCTTTTCTTCGGGTTCTAGGTGCAAGTCGGAGGCACCTGCGGCTGTGGCTTCGGTGAGGCAGCGTTCGACCAAACGCGCGGCCGGAGAGGAGTCCGAGCCAAGGGCGGACTGTCGGTTCGCTGCCATCCGGGTGTGCTGCATAGATCGAATCTTAGGGTCGCGACATGGTGGGGATCAATGCCATAGCGGCAATAGCGGCCAACCTTGTTCGCAGTCTCATCGCGTGGTAAACCACAAGCTGTGTTCTATGAATCGCGGTGGGCTTCGCGATTCTCACGTGGGTCTTGGAAATGTTTCGAATCGAAACCGTCGGTCGCGTCCTCGTAGGATCGGCTTTCACGCTTGTCGTGTTGCTTTGCGGTGTTGCCGGGGCGGGCGAGGGCGGTCTTCCGGAATTTCGCTCCTTTGATGGTAGTGGCAACAACCTTGCTTCGCCCGAGCAAGGCGCCGCCGGGCAGCCGTTTTTGCGTTTGTTGCCGAGCGACTATGCCGACGGGATTGGCACCCCGGCTGGTACCGATCGACCGAGTTCACGTCTAATCAGCAACGTTCTTTGCGCGCAGGACACAGAGGCTCCTTCGGCGTTGCCGGTTTCTGATCTGCTGTGGCAATGGGGCCAGTTCATCGATCACGACATCATGTTGACTCCCACCGCGGAGCCCAAAGAGCCCTTCGATATCCCGGTTCCGGCTTTCGATCCCGACTTTGATCCGGACGGTACCGGCACCGTGGTCATCGAAATGAATCGCTCTTACTCCGGCTCCCGGGGGGGACGCGAGCAAATCAATCTGAATACGTCCTATCTTGACGCTTCGATGGTCTATGGTTCGGACGCAACTAGGGCGGATGCTCTGCGTGCGAACGATGGAAGCGGCCGTATGGCGAAAAGTGCTCGCCGGCGCCTTCCTCTGAATACGGAAGGCCTGGCGAACGAACCATCATCGTCGCTGTCCAATTTTTTCCTGGCCGGTGATGTGCGCGCCAACGAGCAGACGGCGCTGTTGGCTCTACACACCCTGTTCGTTCTGGAGCACAACCGGCTTGCCGGCCGCGATCGGCTGTTGCGAAAAACGCTCGTCGCCCTTGGCGGCGACAAGAACACTACCTTGGACGGAGAGCTTCGCTATCAGCTCGCTCGCGTTTTGGTTGGCGCAGAGATTCAGGCGATCACCTTTCGTGAGTTTCTTCCGCTGCTCGTCGGTGTCGATGCGATCCCTGACTACAGCGGCTATCAAGCTGATGTAGACGCGACCATTTCCAATATCTTTGGTGCCGGCGCGTTCCGGTTTGGGCATACGCTACTGCCGGACACACTGCATCGCCGTCGTCGCTCGGGCAATGAAGTTCGTGCAGGGGATTTGCCGCTGCGCGATGCGTTCTTCAACCCGGCACGTTTAAATGAAGGAGGAATCGGTTCGATTCTGCGCGGTCTCGCGAATCACCGCTCGCAGAAACTCGATCTTCTGATCACCGACGACGTTCGAAACTTTCTTTTCGGAGTTCCCGGCTCGGGTGGCTTCGATTTGGCGGCGCTCAATATCCAACGCGGGCGAGACCACGGCCTACCTTCCTTCAATGGTGTGCGCCAAGGCTTGGGACTGGCGGTAGTAGCGAATTTTGATTCCATTACGTCGGACACCGAAACCAACGATTTACTCGCGGGTCTGTACAGCGACGTTGACGACGTGGATTTTTGGATCGGGTTTTTGGCCGAAGACCATCTCCCCGGAGCCATGGCCGGAGAACTGTTGGTGACCGCACTTGCCGAGCAATTCGAGCGGACCAGAGATGGCGACCGGTTCTGGTACGAGCGTATGTTGTCGGGACGTCCTTTGCGCTTTGTTGAAGGCCGAACGCTGGCTAAGGTTCTTCGCGCCCAAGCAGGCATTCGCGGCGAAATCGGTGCGAGCGCGTTCTTGACTGACGACTGACGACTGACGACTGACGAAACCGACTAGCGAAATCGACCGGCGAAATCGGCTGGAAAACGCCGAATTCACGCCAAGCGGTCGCGTACCCGATACAGCATCCCCGCCGCGCCACCGGAAACCCCGATCGCAATGATGAGATACGCAATGCCGAACACCAGCGTGGTTTCGGTACCCTCGGGCTTGCGCACGTTCCAGAGAGCCAAATTCAAAAGCACGTAGGTTGCGTAGACTACGCCCAGCGTCAGTGCTCGGCCTTTCTCTGTCCAAATTGCCTGGGCGTAGGTCAGTAGGAACACGGCGAACGTGCAGGAGGCGATGACGTTGGTTGCGCCACTGGTTCGTTGGCCGAGTAGCACGAAGCCGGTGGTTTCTGTGTACACGAACGGCTTTAGAAAATTGGACAAAGCCATAAGCGTGAACAAAAGGGCAAAGGTTTTTAGCGCGGTTTCGTACTTGGAAAAGTCGTGCGCCAGGTCTTCGCGGGCGACCATGAAGATGGCCGCCAATGTCGTTCCCGAGGCAATCGCGATGTAGGTCACGCCAAACTGGGCGCTTCCCGCTGCGATTTCAGGGCTACGCATCACGAACAGCGACATGTTTACGAAGACGTAGCCGGCATAGGCGATTGCCATGGGCAGAGCGTAAGCGCGCCGTTTCCAGAGCGCCTCGGCGTAGAATGCCAGGTAGGTTCCGAAAGCGATGCTTGCGATGGAGTTGGGGGCGTCGTTCAGGCGGCGTCCCAGAAAGACGAAGCCATGATCAGCGGCGAGCTCGAAAGATTTGGTGAAATTCGAAAGGGCCATGAGTCCAAACAGAACCGCGAACACACGAAGAATTTGCATGCGGCGCACCTTAACATCGCGCGGGTCGGCAGGATAGGCGGGCGACAGCGCTAGCGTTCCACCGGCAAGGTCAGGCGATACAGGCTGCGGCCCCGAATTACAGCCAGCAATATATTGTTGCGGCCTCGGTGGCGCGCCAATGCCTTGCGGTAGTCTTCGAGGTCGTTGAGTTCAACGCCGCCCATCCCCGCTACTATGTCGCCTGGCCGCAGCCCCACCCGTGCCGCGGGGCTGTCGCGACGTACGCTTTCAATTGCGGCGCCGAGTCGGTGATCGGCAGCTTGAACCTTGAGGCCGAGCCCCGCCCAAGAAAATTCGTCAATCCTGGCTGCTGGAACAGAATCGATATCGATTATGACGTCACGATGTTTTTCGGCGATGCCCACACGAACGCGGAACTTGTCGCCAGCGGATAAACCTTGCGCCCGGCGTTGGAAGTCCGAGTAGCTGCGAATGCGTCCGCCTTGAACGTGGGTGATGATCTCGCCGCGTTGGATCCCGGCCAGTGCTGCCGGGCTGCTGGGCTCAACGTCTCGCACCAGGGCGCCGGCGTCGATCGCGACTCCGAAGTGCGCGGCCAACTCACGATCGAGGCTTTGTACGAATAGTCCCGTCCAGGCTGGCAAAACCGTTCCGTGGTCAAGAATCTGCTCGACGATGTTGCGAACCCGCCAAAGGGGGATCGCAAACCCAATACCCTGGCCGCCCGGATGGACTGCGGTATTGATGCCGATCAAGCGCCCGGTTACGTCCAGAAGCGGGCCACCAGAATTTCCGGGATTGATCGACGCATCGGTCTGCAAAAAATCTTGGTAGACGATCTCTCCGGCCGCAAAAGTGCGACCGATGGCACTGAGAACTCCCGTGGTCACTGTGTGGGTTAGGCCAAACGGATTGCCGATGGCGATGACTGTTTCGCCAATCATCAGCGAATCCTCTTCGCCAATCCGAATGTGTGGCAACGCGCCGTCAGCGTCGATGCGCAGAACCGCGAGGTCGGCATCGGAATCCGAGCCGATAAGATGCGCCGTGTACTCGCGTTGATCGGATAGCTGCACGCGAATGGTGTCTGCTCGCACGATGACGTGCTCGTTGGTTACCACGATGCCCGAAGGATCGACCAGTACGCCCGAACCAAGCGAGTTTCGTTTGCGTGACTGAGGTTGTCGGCCCCCGAAGAACTCGCCGAATAAGCCGTCGGAAAACGGATCGGCGCCGCGTGGTGAGCTGAACGGAGAGCGACTTGCGACTGTGCTTTCGGTGTAAATGTTGACGACCGCAGGGCCCGCTGACTCAACGGATCGAACCACCGGGCCACGACGCAGCTCTTCGGTCCCCGCAGTCGCGAAGTCGATGCTTGCGACCAACACCAGCGCGATCACGATTTTCCACGATGCTTTTTTGAAAATACTCACTGCAATTTGGTATGACGCGCGGCGGATTCGGCTGCAATGCTGGCTTCGCGGATCCGCTTCCACGTAACCGGCGCCAGGAGCTGACCGACAAAGGTTTGCGGAAACGCACTTAAGCCCGACAACCCGATGTCGATTGGCGGTTCCCGGTCGGTGGGAAGGTAGCGTGTCCCGAAAACGATGTCCCAAACAATGAGGTTGTTGCCGTAGTTGTTGTTGGCTTCATCCATGACACGCGAGTGGTGCCATCGGTGCAGCTCGGCCATGCTGAAAACCCAGTTCAACGGGCCAAGTCTAAGATCCAGGTTCGAATGCTGGAAGAAGCCATGCACCGCAGTAACGACCGCAAATAAGGCGAGAACTTCGGGCCGACAGCCGAGCAGGGCGACGACGCCCAAACCGACCATCGTATCCAACCCGATGTCTACCGGATGAAATCGATAGGCGTTGAACCAGTACAATCTCGGTACGCTGTGGTGCACCGAGTGGAATCGCCACAGCCAATCCCACTCGTGCGATTTTCGATGCACCCAGTACTTTGGGAACTCGGCCACGACCAGCGCCAGTGCGAGGTCGGCGAATACGGGCAACCCCGATGGCCAAAGCGACAAGGCCGCGTGTTGTCGCAACGCGATGGCCGCTGGCACGAGTAGCGCCGTGATGACGATCTCAGCGCCGTAGCTGGTCGCTTGCACTGAGAAGAAATGGGCGACGTCAACGGCGGTGTCGCCGTGGCCGGTATTCCACTGCGACCGAAATGGGAAGATACGTTCTAACAACAAAATGAACAGTGCTGCTCCGGTCGAGGGAATGACAAAAGCTTGTGTGAGGTCGCCGGTTCGGGCCCACACGATCGATGCAACCCATAGCGACAATGCCAGAGTTACCGGAAAGGCCGTCC
>JBLFWR010000005.1:0-61203 GCA_047611725.1 Binatia bacterium
AGCCGCTCGTCGAGACCTTCATGACTCGGCAAAAAACGGTGATCGGATAGTTAGCCTTCTCGGTACCAATGAACCGGTATCTCATTGGCTTTCCTTGACGAAGAAGGCCGTGGTGAGTTCAATCGGTCATCGCGACGCAGCCGAGTTAGCTCCTGCTTCTCATCGCTCGTGACTTCTTCGGGACCACCGTCGCCAGCATCGACATCGGCCTGGTGAATCCAGCGGCGTAGCGCTGTTTCGCCGACGCCCAGGTCAATGGCGATCTCGCTAGTACTCTTCTTGCTCGTCCGAACCAGAGCTACCGACTCAGCTTTGAACTCCGGACTGAAGCGTCTTCGTTTCCTTCCCATGAACACCTCCCAGCGCATTGTCGCGCTTTCTCGGGTGTCCACCAACTCGGGGGACGGTTCAAGCCGCCCTACGGAGCTGCGAAGGTTGTTGCACGCCATATGGCAGCGGCAGGGTGTGCGCGGGCGTGGCCGCTGATGGACCGCCCGCCACTGACAGTTGGGTTAGTCTCGGATGGCCGATCCTTCGCAGCGCAACCGAAGCACGTCAGGCACCAAACCAGATAGGACCAAACCGATGGCTAACTTTTTCGACGCCCTGACGCCCGAGCTTTCCTCTTTTGTCTCTGCGCAGCAGATTTTCTTTGTCGCCACAGCTGGGCGCAGCTCGCGGGTGAACCTGTCGCCCAAGGGGATGGATTCGCTACGAGTCCTCGCGCCGACGCGCCTGTGTTGGCTAAGTGTGACGGGCAGCGGCAATGAAACCGCCGCTCATGTGTTGGAAAACGAACGCATGACGCTCATGTGGTGGGCGAGTGTTGGCAAGCCCCTGATCGTACGCGTGTATGGGCGTGCTCGTGTTGTTTACCCAACCCACGAGGATTGGGGTGGGCTCGCTGCTCGATTTCCGCCACTGCCCGGGACGCGTCAGATTTTCGACCTGACTATTGAAAGCGCGCAAACGTCATGTGGCATGAGTCTGCCGCTCTACGACTACGCCGGTGAACGGGACGCGTTGAACCAGTGGGCACTCAAAAAAGGCGAGGACGGCCTTCGCAAGTACCGCGCTACCAACAACGAAAAGAGTATCGACGGGCTGGACACAGGTCTGCCCGATGACGACTCCGAACTCTGAACTCCGAACTCTGAACCACCCAGCTAGGCGGGGTTGGTGCGGTACAACCCTGCAAGCTTGGCTTCGGCCAGCACGTGGCCAGCTGAAGCTTCAAGCACTTGGTCGCCGGTGAACTTGCCGGACAACCCCAGGGTCAGAACGTCCAGCGCCAAGAGGTGGAAGACGTACGCGTGGGTGCGGGTATCGTTCCAGGGCGGGCAGGGCCCATCGTAACCGTAGTAGTCACCCTTCATCTCTTCGTCGCCCGCGAACCAGGAGGTGTAGTCGTTGATCCCCATCAGTCCGCCGTCGGGGCTCGCCCCGGCCGACTTTCCGCGCGCGACAACCCCATTGCTGTGTGCCGCTTCAACGATCTCGTTTCGAGTTGGCGCCAGGTCCACGAGTACCCAGTGAAAGAACCGCGCACGCTCCAGCCAAAGCGGAACGCTTCGATCTTCTTGATTCACGTCCGTTGGTTGGCTTGGAACGTCATCGTCGTAGCACAACAGTGCAAGCGAGAGAGTCCCTGCGGGGACATTCTCCCAGGCGAGCTGTGGATTGCGATTGCCCGCCAGATGGACATGCGTGGTCGCATCGTGCTCGGCAAAGGCGAGCCGAGGGTCTAGGGTTTGCCAAGGTTGAAAGGACTGGCTGGTAAGGTTCATGGTCAATGTTCTCCGTACGGAGTTGGCTAGCAAAATCGAACGGAGCACGCGAGTCTTGGCCGATCGGAGGCTCCCCATTGAGCATTGATCGCACCCTTTTTGGAAACACAGGCCATCTCAGTTCCCGTTTGATTTTTGGCGCCGCGGCTCTGGCAGCGATGAAGCAGGAGCGTGCGGAACACACTCTCGACTACATCTTCGAGCACGGACTAAACCACATCGATACCGCCGAAGGGTATGGGGACAGTGAGTTGCGGCTTGCGCCGTGGCTCGCCCGCCATCGGGAAGATGTCTTCCTTGCGACCAAGCTTCGTTGCCGCGATGCGGCTGGTGCGCGCGAAAGCGTGTATCGCTCGCTCGACCGTATGGGCGTTGACCACATTGATCTGATCCAGCTTCACAACTTGGTCGATGAAACCGAGCATGAGGTTGCCTTGGGCGAGGGTGGGGCACTTGAAGCGTTGGTTGCTGCGCGCGAGGAAGGAGTCGTACGCTTTATCGGGGTGACCGGACATGGAACCCGCGCGGCACAGATGCACCTGCGCAGCCTCGAACGTTTTCCCTTCGATTCAGTGTTGGCTCCTTACAATTTCACGATGATGCAGGTTCCGGAGTATGCGGCAGACTTCGAGCGCCTTGCTTCGGCCTGTTCTGAACGTGGGGTCGCTCTGCAGACCATCAAGACGATGGCACGCAGGCGGTGGCAAAACAGGCCCGAGCGAATGTTTAGTTGGTACGAGCCGCTGCGAGATCGTGAAGCCGCCCGTAGAGCAATCGCGTTTGTTTTGTCGCGTCCCGGCTTTTTTCTGAACACGGCGAGCGATGCGACCTTGTTGCCGATGGTCCTGGAATTGGCCGGGGAACCACTCGCTGCACCTTCGGAAGCAGAAATGCACGCGGATGTTGCGGCGCACTTGATCGAGCCGCTTTTCGTTCGTGACGTTCTCGAAGACGTCTAGCCGTGTTGCGCTAGGTTGTCGTCGAGTTGCGCTTCGAGTTCGTCGCGAAAATCGGGATGGGCTATCGAAATCAGCGCACGCGCCCTTGAGCGATCTCCGAGTCCGAATACTTCCACTGAACCGAACTCAGTAACGACGTAATCTAGATGCTGCCGCGGCGTCGTCACCAGAGCGTCCGCCGGGATACGAGGTACGATGCTCGACACCATTTTTCCGTTGACCGTCGCGGTGGCCTTCAGGCACACAAGGCTTTTGCCGTCGTGAGCCTCGGTTGCGGCGGCGATGAACGACTCGTGGCCTCCTATTCCTGAGTACTGGCGTCCGCCTATGTGATCGGCCGATACCTGTCCGAACAAGTCGAGGCTTAGCGCGGTGTTTACGCTTGTGAATCGGTTCAAGCGGCGTATGACGGCGGCATCGTTAACGGCTGACACCGGTAGCATGGCTACGTCGGGATTGTTGTCGAGCCAGCGGTAGAACTCTTCGCTGCCCAAAGCGAAGGTCGCAACGCTGGATCCTTCGTAAACTTCTTTGGAGTTTGTGACTTTGCCAGCAAGGTGAAGGTTCATAACACCATCCGAGATCATCTCGCTGTGGACGCCGTACGCGCCGCCGCTACGTTTAGAGAGAATGCTCGCGATCGTGTCTGGAATGGCACCTATGCCGAACTGCAGCGTAGCGGCATCGTCAATAAGCTCGGCTGCATGCGCAGCGATTGCGAGCTCGACCGAGTTCGGTTCGACAACCGGGAGTGCCAAAGGGGGGCTGTCGTGAACCACCCAGGCGTCAACCTCTGAGATGTGAATGCGGTGGTCGCCGAACTCGGGTTTTCCACCCAAGCGCGGCAGCGAGGGGTTCGCCTCCGCGATCGCGACTCTGGATGGATCCGCTGCGGCTTCCCGGAAGGCTCGGTCCAGAGCACCAGAGTGAAGCCCGAAACTCAGCCAGCCGTCCGAGTCGGGGATTGTGGTTGGCGCCACCGCGACGCGCGGCTTCATGCGTAGGGCGAGTTGCTCAAGCCCTACGAAATCGGCGGGAAGGTATTCGATTGACGATCCTGACGCGCGGGCGGCGCGTTCAATGGGACCGAAAAAACCGCTGATCACTCGAACTTCGCTGCGTTGCAGGAAAGAGTAAGGCCACGGCATGAGTCCGCAGTAAATGTTTAGTTGCTCCAGGTCGGCCCGAGAGCCGATGGTTTCCAGGAGTGCGGTGGCTTGGCCAGTCGCCAGCCCGGTCACAACCGAGTCGATTGGCTCGACGAGGGCTGCGGCTTCCTCGACAGTGATGGGAGAGGGGAGGTTCGTCATGCGAAAGTCTTTCCTTTAGTGGCCATCCTGCTCATATTGGCAGCGCGTGACCAGTGCACGGTTTCGCGCACCTGTGCGCGGTGATAGCGTCGCGCGCTCGTTGGAACGATGTCTCGGTCATTTATTTCCCGGAAGGAAGAATCTCCCCATGTCACGAAAGAACAGAACCCTGCGCGATCGGCGCATCGGCGGCGTGGTTGTCGGATTGGCCGTGTTTCTATTGGTTTTGGGGCCACCGGCAGCACACGCCCTGCGACTCTCACCAGCAATGCAGGTCGGCGAGAGCTATGCGCTCGACCTTTCGTTGGAGGAGACAGTGGCGACGTCGGTCGAACTCGAAGGCGAATCAATGCCACTGCGCGAAGGCAAAGCGAGAATTGCTTTGCGAGGCACGTTTGAAGTCCTTGCGGTCGACCGTTGGAAACGTCCCACCGGCCGTCGTGTTGTGATCGACCGGTTCGTCGTTGGCGCCACGGAAAATGAAAGTGAAATTTTACCAGCTGGAACTGCGGTGTTGATCTCCCAGTCTACGCAAACTTCGGCGGCGATCGCCGCCGACGGTACGCCCCTTCCCCCACAGGTCGCTAGCGCTCTTGAAACTTTGTTTGACGCGTGGAGCGCGGTTGGGGTCGACGAGATGTTCGCCACTGATATGCCTGCGCTTGAAGGTACACACTGGCCGGTTGTCCCAGACAAGGCGTTACGGGCTCTGGGATTAGAAGACGACTCTATCGTGAATCCGGCTGCGATTAAGGGGGAGGTTCGGATTGTGGGAGAGGGGAGCTTTGCGGGGACTCCGTGCACGATGAGTGAGCTAACCTTGGAATTTCCGATGCGCGACCCGGACGGTGATATGCCTGCTGACGCCAAAATGGACATTGCCCTGGAGCGCAGCGATTGTTCGCCTCTTGCCGGTGCTGCGGCACCGAGAACTCAAGACGAACGGTACATCACGATGCTAAGCCTTCCGGTCGAAGGTGGCGGAGTGCAGGTCACCCGGCAGGAACGGCGCTTGCGCCGCAAACTCACTATTCCTAAGCGTTCGCTGGCAGCACCCGAGTATCTGTAAGGCGACGGCTGTCTTAATCCCGCACTGACGATCGCGTCGATCGCGTCGATCGCCAAATCGGCTAGCGAGCTTCGGCGCTGAACCATTGCCAGACAGTTCTTATGGGGGCGGTGTCAGCCCCTACAACCCGCGAGCCCGAGCTCGCTCAAACCTGCGCAATAAAGAGGAGGCATTATCAATGCTGATCGTTGCCGGAGAAGTTGTCGTGGAACCAGGCCAAATGGAGGCCGTTCGCCAACCGCTTGAACAAATGATGAAGGCCACCCGAGCCGAGCCAGGTTGTTTGGCCTACGCGTTTTCCGTGGATATCGCGGATCCGTGTGTTCTGCGCGTTTTTGAGCGATGGGAGTCAGAGGCTGTCTTGGCTGCTCATTTTTCTACCCTCCATATGGGAGAGTTCGGAGCAGCAATGGCCGCAGTTGAGCCGAAGTCGATGGACATCAAGGTCTATGGAGTTTCTGGCGAACTCCCCTTGCCGGGGTGATGTTCCGCACGTGGTTCATCTTGGGAAGGAACAGGCGAGGTCGTTGTTAGAGGTCGCCGGGGTGGTTGGTGGACGAATCCAACTTTCGCTCGACGACTTCCAGCGTCTTCCGGGGCAAGTGCCAGATGTGGCCCGGCTCGTACCGGGACGGGTTGACCGGGCAGTCAGGCTGACCTCGATACTTGGCGGCGCGGCTGTGCTGCCTTGGGGGTGCACACGTTGTAGTGCGGGCCGATGACGGTTGGTTCTCGGCAAGCCTGCCACTGGCTGAGTTGGCCGCGGCCGTGCTCCGTTACGCTTTGGGTGATCAAACTCTCCCCCGAGATTACGGTGGTTCGTTGCGATCATTGATCCCTAGGGCGTCGTTGTGCTGCAGCGCAGCATTGTGCATGTACGCATCATAAAATTTGTTGCTCGCATCGAGCTTCGGCGGGGCCCGGGACCTGACACGCGACCAACTTCCGACAAACCCGCGACCATCTCCATGCGCTTCCGGGCCACGGGCACAGCCTTCAGCACTGATTTGGTTGACTCAACCGTAAGCAACTCGCTACAACCAGTCTACTTTTTGGGGGTTGGTAGTTAAGGAAGGCTGGTCTTGCTCTCAGGGGGCGAAGCCACGTTCGGTGTGGGCAGCCTTTATTTTTCTCCGCAACACGCACACAGCGTCGCCGAGTAGCCGGCATAAACCGGCGTTCTGGCGCGCTATTGCAAAAATCGTCGACGGGCTCCCACGGGGCCTTTGTCGAGGAGCGTCTTTTTATGAAGAATCGATCTTGGTGGGGTTTGTCTCTTTTGTTGGGTCTGGCGTTTGTCGTCACATCTGCTCCGAGCGCGGTGCTCGCGCAGGTGCAGAGTAAGGCTCAGGGAAACTGCATCTATCGAATCAACGCTCGTATGTCTGGCGTGGCTCTCAAAGAGGGAATCGTCGTCGAAGGCTGTGTGTCGAAGTTTGCATCTGGGCGTCTAGATGAAGGCGTAACTCTACAGCGGTGTCGTGTCGCCGATGGGAATACCGTAGACGGCAGCGTCAAAGGGCTGCACGCGGCCGAAGCGCAGAACTGCGGTACTCCGCCTGACTTCGGTTTCACCAACGCCAGTATCGTCTCCGGTGCCGCGATTGGCGAAACCCTTAAACTATATTTCGATATTTTCGGGCTCGATGGCGACAAAGCGATTGTGACGGAGCTAGAAAATGCTGACGGCGCCAAGTGTCAGCAAAATGCTCAGGACGCATGGCGATTGCTTCTCGATCGAATTTTGGACGAATTCGCCTACTGCAAGAAGAAAGTTTTGATCGCCGGAGCCGATGGGCCGGAAGATCTTGAGGCCTGCTTTGATGAGCTTACTGCCGACGTGCGTGGCAATCTCGCGTCCGGTGTCCAAAGACTAACCAACAACATCAATAGCGATTGCCCAGGGCAGGATTTGCGCTCGTTGTTTCCCGGCGACTGTAAGAACTCTGCCGACTTGGCCGACTTGGTCGGTTGCATCGACGCGCACACGCGTTGTCGTGCTTGTGTGATGGGCAACATTGCCGACGACCTTTCCACCAACTGTGACGCCTTTGATGATGGCCTATTCAACCGCTCTTGTGTCGGTCAAGGCGTGCCCTTGGGGTCGACGACCACGACGACGAGCACCACCAGTTCTACGGTGCCTGTGTGTGGTAACGGAGTTCTGGAAGGCAGCGAAGTTTGTGACGATGGTAACTTAGCCAACGGCGACTGCTGCGACGTTAACTGTGAGTACGAGAGTTCCGGCTCCGTTTGTGCTGACGACGCAGAGGTCTGCACCGACGACGTCTGTGACGGCGCAGGCGCGTGCATCCACCTGCCGAACACTGACCCATGTGAAGACGGTTTGTTCTGCAACGGAGCAGACAGCTGCTCTGGAGGCTTCTGCGACGTTCACGCTGGTAGCCCTTGTGCTGGTGGGGGCGAGTGCGCCGACACCTGCGATGAGCTGATTGACACCTGCAACCTGCCGAGCGGCACTGCTTGCACAGATGACGGCAACGTTTGTACCGACAATTCCTGCGACGGCGACGGCGCCTGCGTGGCCTTGAACAATACCGACCCTTGTTTGGACGCGGACTTCTGCAACGGCGAAGAGATTTGTTCCGCAGGTGCCTGTGTGAGCCCAGGCGATCCTTGCGCGGCTGGCGACGAGTGTGCCGACACCTGTGACGAAGGCGCAGATTCCTGTAACGAGCCGGTTGGAACGGCCTGTGGCGATGACGGAAATGTCTGTACCGATAACAAGTGTGACGGCGCCGGTTCGTGTGGCTCGACTAACAATGGTGAGTCCTGCGACGACGGGTTCTTCTGCACTACCGGCGACATGTGTACGGGTGGCCGTTGTGTCGGACAGACACCAACGTGTGCAAGCGGTGGCGAGTGTAACGACATTTGCAACGAGACTGCCGACCACTGCTTCTCGCCCACGACCGCATCGTGCGACGATGAGGATGCTAACGTCTGTACGGATGGGAAGTGCGACGCTGCCGGGTCATGCGCGCCAGCAAATAACTCTGCGCCCTGTGATGACGAACTCTTCTGCACCGAAACCGATTTCTGTAGTGGTGGTACCTGTGGCGGCAGCGGCGATCCTTGCGCTGGACTCTCGGAATGCCAAGACTTCTGCGACGACGACGCCGATCAGTGTGCCGATCTTTCTGGCACGACCTGCACCGACGACCGTAACGTTTGTACGGATGACGAATGTGACGGTAGCGGCACCTGCACCCATCCTAATAACGTAATCCCCTGCGATGATGGCGATCCTTGCACCTTGGTTGACACCTGCGGCGGCGGTGTTTGTGCCGGCACGCAGAAGGATTGCACGGCCTTTGACGACAATTGTAACGTCGGCGTTTGCGCGGGCGGGACCTGTTCGGCGCAGAACTTCAGCAACGGTACTAGTTGCGACAACGCAACGTTCTGCGACGGAACCGATGCTTGTCAGGCCGGCGTTTGTGTCAGCTCCGGTGATCCCTGCGCTTCAGGTGATCAGTGCAACGATGAGTGTAACGAAGGCGCAGACATCTGCGCCGAGACCGGCACGGCTTGCACCGACTCATTGTTCTGCACCCAGACTGATAACTGCCAGGCTGGTAATTGTGTCGGCGTTGGCGACCCCTGCTCGGCAGGCGGTCAATGCAGCGACGACTGTGACGAAGGTGGTGGTGACTGCATCATTACCGGTTCGACCTGCACTGACGGCAATGCCTGTACGCTTGGCGACACGTGTACGGCTGGCGCGTCCTGTACCAGCGGGCCTCAGAAAAACTGCGATGACAGTGATACCTGCACGATCGACTCGTGTAACACCGGTAGCGGTGCCTGTATCAACACGCCGACAACGACGCCTTCAGGTTGCGATCCCCAGTGGGTCTCGCCTAGTGGCTCGGGCTCGGCATGCACGTTGGCGTCACCTTGTGCGATCCAAACCGGCATCAACAGTGTGACCAACACCAACGAAGTGCGGCTCTTGCCAGGTGCTTACATTATTGGTTCTCGGTTGACCGGACTCGGAAGCGGAGAGGCCATTGTCGGCGGCTTCACAGCTGCCGGTAATACGGGGGCTGGCTGTACTGCAGCCGTTGTTGCTCGCACCACAGGTGCGCAGGAGGGCGGCACGGACAACCCACGGCTGGTTGCGATGCAGTTCTCTAGCATCTCGAACTTCCGCATCGAGTGTCTGCAAATCAACAACAACTCGGCTTCCAGCACTTCTGGACTGTCGCGGTA
This sequence comes from Binatia bacterium, assembly GCA_047611725.1. Taxonomy (GTDB): domain Bacteria; phylum Desulfobacterota; class Binatia; order UBA1149; family CAITLU01; genus JBLFWR01. Next base: position 9,362 of record JBLFWR010000005.1, read on the forward strand.
CGGTCTGCATTTGACGAGCGCTTCTAACTACACGGTGCTCAACGTCACGATGAATATCGGCGACGCGAATCGAGGTGCGAGCGGCTCTAACGGCGCAACCGGAACCAACGCCAATAACGGTGGCGGCGGCAACGGCGGCGATAACGATAGCGTGGTGAACAATAACGGCGGCGGCGGCGGCAACGGCGGTGGCTCAGGCGCTGGCGGCGGCGGCGGCGGCGGAAATAACGGCGGCGGCGGCAGCGGCGGCGGGAACTCTTCGAACTTCGGTGCTGGTGCTGGCGGCGGTGGCGGCGGTTCCGGCGGTCGAAATAATGCGAGCGGCGGTGGTGGCGGTCGCGGTGGTGATTCCGGTGGTACCGGCGGCGGCGGCGGCGGCAGCAATGGCTGCGGCGGCGGCAACGGCGGCGGCGGCGGCAATGCTGGTGGCAGTGGCGCCAGCGGCGGCGCGGGTGGTACTGGCAGCTTTGGAGGGTACTCTTCTGGTTACTGGTTGCCTGGAGGCCAGGGCGGCACCGGAAATAGCGGCGGCGGTGGTCTCGGCGGCGGCGCTGGCGGCGGCGGCGGCGGTCAGTCCGGTTCAGTTTGTGTTGGCGGCACCGGTGCTGGCGGCGGCGGCGGCGGCGGCGGCGGTCAAGGTGGCGGCGGCGGCACTGGTGGTCGCGGCGGTGGCTCGGCTTACGGTGTCTTCCTCAATAGCAATAGTGGCGGCAGCTTTAGTGGGATCGCGATCAATGTTGGTGCTGCTGGCCCAGGCGGTTTCGCTGGGGGTGCCGGTACACGTGGCAGCGGTGGTAACGGCGGCGGCGGCGGCGGCGGCAGCAGCGAAGTCGGCGGCGGCGGCGGCGGTAACTTAGGTGGGTTCGGCGGCACCGGTGGTGCTGGTGGCTCAGGCCGCAGTGGCGAATCGAACCTTTGCCAGCTCGTCAGTGGCGGCGGCCCGAGCGGTCTGTCTTGTAACTAACTGTGCTTCGCGCCGGCTAAGCGCGGCATGAAAATTCTACGGCCCCTTCTCGCTTGCGAGGAGGGGCCGTGGTTTTTTGGGGTGCTGCAGCATTGCACGCAACGCCAAAATGTAGCTGCGTGGCGGCTTGAACTTCATAGAGAACGGAGGGTGGCATGACCATCAAAGAACGGTTGGCGGCGCTTGAGCAGGACAATTCTGGTTTGCGCAATAGCCTGGCCAGACAACGCCGGGGGATCGTCGCGCTAACGGCTTTGTCGGCCGCGCTGTGGATCACGGCTGCGGGTGGGAGTGGGGGGGAATTCCACGATGTCGTAAAGGCTCGTCGCTTCGAAGTGGTGGGCGGGGTCGGCGAGGGGTTCCCTGTGATAGTGCTGGGCGCCAGCGATGATGGCCAGGGCGAAATACGGATCTCCAACGCGGCCGGGTACAACTTGTTTAGGGCCGCTGAGGAAGCCGGCGGAACACGACTGGAAATTGGGGACGGGACGGGCGCCGTTACGTTTGCTGCCGGGACCGACCGCGATGGAGAGACACGCGTGGCTTTGAGCGATACCTCCGGACGAGACGCGCTTGTACTAGCGGCAAGCGGCTCACGCTCGGGGCTGGTTCTTCGCGGCGAAGACGGACACGACCGGCTGATCTTGTCGGCTCGTCCCGATGCATCGCTTGAAATCGTTGGGCACGAGGGAAGTGCTGCCCTCGGCCTGCACGCCGCACCGTCTGGCGAGGGTGTCGTTTTCGTGTCGGACGAAGCGGGATCAAGGATCCTTCAGATAGGCGGTTACGGGCGTGCGCGTAGACGTATCGCAGCATACTCCGGCGGTGGCGGCATGATCGCTAGCTGGCCTAGTGTCCGCGGCGCTGTGGGCGATGCGGCGACGGACGCTGTGGGCAACCCCTCTGATCTTGGTGATGAACCTTCGGACCACGCTCGCGAGGATGCAACAGGCGTGACGGAGTGACGGAGTGACGGACGGCGGCGGTGGACAGCCAGGTTTTGCTCTTCGCGATAGTCGTCTCACGCGATGGGTTGCGAGTTGGGCCGCCATCGACCTGCGTTCGTTGGCTGCGGTACGGATCGCACTTGCAAGCTGCGTCCTTGCTGATTTGGGTTTGCGCTCCACTGATTTGACGTCGCTGTATAGCGACCACGGTTTGTTGCCGCGCGCCGATCTCTTGCTTGAGTGGCCAACCGCTTTCGCGACGACACCGTCTTTATTGTTTGCTGGTGGGGACTTTGCGTTTCTACTTTTGTTCTTCACCGTCGCTGCACTTGCGTCGGTTAGCCTCCTGGTCGGATATCGTTCGAGAACCTGTGCCGCGTTGGTCTGGTTCTTCGTTACGTCGATCCATCTGCGAAATCCGCAGGTGCTCTACGGGGTAGACCCATTGCTCCGCTTGGTTCCGCTATGGCTCGCGTTGCTTCCCTGCGGTGCAGTGTGGTCGTTTGATTCCGTGCTTGCCGGGTCCAAACGCAGATCGCCACCGCCTTGGTTAAGCGTGGCCGGAATCGGGCTGATCGTACAGATTTTCGTCGTCTACTTTATCGCCGGTGTTGCGAAGATGGCGGATGCGTCGTGGATGCAAGGCCATGGTTTTGGGCAGGTGCTGGACTACGTGTTGTTGGTGCGTCCGGCGGGACAGTGGCTGCACGATCACGTAGCGCTGTCGACGGCCGCGAATTGGTTCGTGATTGCATTGGAACTCGTTGCTCCATTCACGTTGTTCGCCCCTTTGAGATGGTGGCGCGTGCGGGTGTTTACGGTTGTGTTGCTCGCCACGATGCATGTGGGGATTTTCGCAACGATGACGGTTGGTTTTTTCACCGTTGTCCCCGTCGCTTGCATCCTGGTGGCCATACCGGGTGCGTTTTGGGATCGGTTCAGTCGAATCAAGGCGGTCGAACCTTCTGCGCCGGTCCGTTTCCCTGAGCGGAGCTGGTTGCCCACTGAAGGTCTTGCTGCGCTGATGTTGGTGTGGACCGTGGTGTGGAACATCGGTTTGTGGTCGGACGCTGACTACAAGGTTCCGAGCCCATTGGTTCATGTCGGCGATACGCTCGCGCTCGACCAGAAGTGGGGCATGTTTACGCAGCTTGGTGCGACCGGAACCTTTGATGTCCCGGGCACGCTGGACGATGGAACCACGATCGATCTATTGGCGGCCGGCGGTCCGCTGCCGTCGCTTGCCCAGGCACGAGCAGGTCGGGGGCCAGCGTCGACACCGGCTCTGGAGTTCAAGAATATTTACTGGCGCATCGTCTATGTTGCTCTGTCTGAACGCCCGAACGACAGCCCTCGCTTCTCCGCGCTGGGCCGTTACTACTGCCGCGAGTTCAACAACGACCGACCTGAGGGCCGCTCGTTGGAGAGGGTTGAAATCATCTTCAAGGCGCGAACGCCGAGTGCGGATCCAGACGATCGGGTACGGCGTCAAATTGAATCTTTGGCGCTATGGAACCACGATTGCTTCGGCTGAAAACGCCGCGAGACGGTTAGCCAGAAACGCGGGGTCGTCAACGGCGCTACAAAGATTCGGGTGTCGGCCTCCGGCTGCTATGCAAGCCCGTTGCATCCAGAACACCCCTTCTTCCGCGTTCCCCGATGAGGCCAGCATGGCTGCGGTGTCGGCGAACAGTTCCGGCTGTGCGAAGCTCGCCCGCGCCTGTTCGAGTAAGACCGTCGTTGCCGTCGCGGTGTCGCCCTCGGCGAATGCGATGCGGGCTTCGCGTCGAGCGCGTTCAGCGAACGCACCCTCGGTTGGGAGTCGAGCTGCGCAACCCCGCGACTCGATGCTAATTGGCAGGCCTGTAGGCTGCCAATTAGAACCAATTGGGGGAGATAGAAAAACACGGTGCAGGCCTGTCGGGTCCGCGACCACGAACATCGTCCTGTCATCGCTGTCCGCACAAAGTTGCTGTCCGATGCCAAACGCGTCTTCTTCTCCCGGGCTCCATGCCAGCAGGTGAGTTTGCGAGAACGCGTTTACCTCGGCAGCCCCAAAAACTACGCTGTCCGGCAACAGTTCTCGGATTACCGATTCCGTGTAGGTTGGCTCGACAGCGATTCTGCGACCGAACGCGACGGGTATCTTGGCATCTCCCACGGCTTCTATCGCGATCCTAAGTGCAGTTTGCGGCAGTATCCGCACGGCCACAGAGTCGAAAAGTGTCGCGCCGCTGGCGAGGCTCAGAATCGTCGTAGTAACGATGCAGGCCGACCACCAACCACGCGGCGAGTTTGTTGAAGCGACCGCTCGGCGTAACGAAAACAAGCCGAACGAGGCGAGCAAGGATACTGGCACCACAATCGCTTCGATGCGGGTAAGGCTTGCCCGGTCGTAGGTCGATGCGATTCCCGGTGCGATCATCGCGACTGCCAACGCCAAGAAGGCGAGTGAAGGTCGCAACTTTCCGGACGCGCGCAGGAATGCACCGATCGCGAAAATTGATCCAATTGCTGCCAACCCCGCACCAAAAGGTTCGACGAACACGTCGCCCCAAAGTCGCATGGGGGTGCGCGGTGTCGCCCACGCAGAAAGCCCCACCCCTAGGATTCGCGATACGGGTGTCGTGTCGATCGGCAAATTTGCGACCGCCTCGAGCGACATCGGATTGATCTGTCCGGCCACCGCTGTTTCCCAAACGGTCCACGGACGAGCTGCGAGGGTTAATTCGGTTACGGCCGCCAACAGTTCGGTCCACGCCTCCCAAGAGGGGAGGGCCATACAGCTGTACGCAAGTACTGCGGCTATCAGATTCAAGCGAGAGCCGGTGCGCCACGCGCCCGTCCACGCAAGTAAGACTGCGATCCAAGCAACGAGTAGAACTGTGTTGGGTGTTGTGGTGGCGAGCCCGGCGACAATTCCAAGCAAAACCAGTTTGCGTCCATCTGGTCGGTTGACCTGCGCCATTGCGATCCACGCTCCCAATGCGGTGTACAGGGAGAAGACAAAAATTGGTGTGGCCAGCGGGTGCATGAGCACGAGCGGCGAACCGAGAAACACGGCCACTGCGAAGGCGGCAGCCTTTCCAAGGCCGCATTCCATTGCTGTGGCTGCGATGCACAGCGCCGTCACAGCAACTACGGCCGTGTTCACGATCGTTAACGTGTCCAGGCTCGGCGCTTCGTTTACGCTCCCCAGCAAGCCCATGCCGAACGGAAGCCAGGGAAGATAGGTCAGGCCGGCGACACACCCGTCTCGGAGAAGATCAACGGTCGGCGCCGCAGCGCTGGCAATACACCGTTGCCCTTCCAGGAAATCACCGAGGTCGCCTCTGCGGCTGGATCCGAGGGAATTCGAGAGCCGCCACGATACCCAGCCGATGGTGATGAAAAGGGAAGGCCAAGCATCGGCGAATCGTGGTCTTGCTCGACCGGCGAACGCTCGTGCGTTCCCGCCGACGAGCGCTGCACCGGCGATAGCGATCAGCGGCCAGACTTGTTGTATCCATCTCGTCGATGGTCCGCCCGTTATCAAAGCGAGAAGCATTGCCGTGAAGATAGCGATTGCGAGCAAGGTCCCGCGATCGCGTGCTGACTTCTTAGCGGCGACTGCACTGGTGATCGGCAGTGACTCTTCACTGTCTTTTGTGCTTAGTGCTGCGACCACACTTGCCGCGCAGGCAAGTGCGATCAGCAAAAGGCGTGTTACAACCCAGTGCTCCGGAACTCCGGGAAACAGGGATGCGATTAGACCTTGAGCGAGTCCGGGCGGCGGCAAGGGGACTGCTGGCGGCGGCTGCCAGGCAAGCGCAGTCGAACCGAGCACCGCCAAAAGGGCGACCAAGCCAGCCAACATTCGCACTGTGGTCACGGGTCGATTCGCTTTTCAGGGTTAGGGTTAAGGGGGCGGGCTCGTGGCATCAGTCCTGGGGGGAGCGATGAGAGTCGTCGCGGACGACATAAAACGGGCGCCCTTGGGCGAGTTCGTAAAGGCGAGCGATAAACTCTCCAACCATACACATGACCACGGTCAGAACCGTTGCCAAAAATGTTACCCAAGTCGCGAGTGCAAAATTTGGGAACCCAGCTAAGGCGGTCGCAATGGCGACGACGAAGCAAAGGCCTCCGAACAGCGCTGCCACGACCGCCAGCGCCAGAAACGGTCGGCGACTGGATACCATCCAGAAATCAACAGCGATGGCTGACAATGTAAGGAAGGTATGTCCGCCCGGCCACGGCGATGTTCCGTGGCGTATTGGGACTTCTGCCACAGATTGCGCCCGTGCCAGCAGAAGAGGGCTGAGCATGCGTCGCTTCTCACCTTCAGTGTCGAGGTTGGCAACCACTGTCGCGTTCATGGCACGCATTCCGCAGCCGATATCGCGGGCCGATCGCCGCACAGCCCGCCGTACATAGGCGTTCAGTAGTGCCGACGGCAAGCGCCTGCGCAGCAGCGAACTCTGTCGCTGCTCGCGATAGCCGCAGACCAGGTCGTGGCCTTCTTCTAGAGGCGCGAGGAGTGCGGGAATGTCTTCGGGGAGGTTCTCGAGATCCGCGTCCATGCACAGAATTTTTTGACCGTTGGTGGCAGCAAACCCGGCGCACAATGCCGCCTGGCTGCCGAAATTACGCGCCAGCTCTACAAGACGAATTCGTGGCTCCTGCGCGGCGTGATCGGCAATGATGCGACGGCTCTCGTCTTGCGAACCGTCGTCTACAAAAACCGCTTCCCACTCGGTTTCTACCGTTTCGAGTACGAGCAAGAGTCTCCGGATGAGTTCTGGGAGAGTCCGCTGATTGTTGAAAACGGGGACGACAATGGAGAGTTCAGGTGGCTTCACTGGTTGGAATCGTGGGGCCCGTCGGTTCGACGACGAAAGTATCGGGAGAACGTCAGGATCATAGCGGCAGTTTGGCGGAAACCCCGAGGCCTCGCCAGAGCTCGGTCCTGCACGACTGGGATGGACTCATGGGAAAAGCGTCTGGAGAGCGTAGACCGGGTGTAGGCCCTGCGGTGCCGCGCCGGGCTGAAATCGAAGCACGCGCAGCTGATCCGATATCAGCAAGACCTGCCAATTGATCCGCTTCGCGAACAGCTCGAACCACTGGCTGGCTTGTATTTCGAGTACAGTCTCGCAGTTTTCGATGGTTGATTCTGAGGTCGATCCCGGGCGCTCGAAGTCGTAGCTGAACTCCAGCGGTGAACAACCCTCTTCGTCGACAATCCGGAACCCGACGCGGGCTCCGATGTAGCGGGAAGCTTCGGGGCGTCGCCGCGTCAAATCCGGCAGCAAACGCTCGATAATAGTAGGAGGCTCTGCCGGGATCACCTCAATGTCCGGCCCACCGGCGAAAGGGGCTGCGTGGATGTAGTCTGTTTGGCAATCTGGTGCGGCACCCGTTCCCACAAAGTCTGAGGTTTGGTTCCCGTGGCGATCGATTGTGTTCCCCGGCACGGGGTCGATAGCCACTACGCTCGGGTACTTCGCGCTCACGGCGTGGACAAAATCAGCACGGGTTCGACGGATGGTCTTGCGCGTAGCCGCATCGCCGTTCGGTCCTGTCCAGCGCATGTTCGACGCGCCGGCCAGCGCGACCCGGACGCCGAGAGCTTCGACCCCTCTACATGCCGCTTCTAGCGCGTGGTCTGGAGTCTTGTGAGATGGCAGTCCGAGTAGGGCAGGTTGGTCGAAGGCGTTATGGCCGAAAGCACCAATATCGATGGGGCCGAAGCGAGAGGCGATTTCGTCTTGAAGTGATGGAGGTTGCGGTGCATCAGCTCCATCCCAAAAAGAGCCTCCTTCGCTGCGAAACAGGAATGCGCATTCGTCTAACGTGTCGATCGACGGTGTGGCGGTAACCTGAATCGCGCCGACTGTTGTCGTCTCCCAATCGTCAAGAACGAGACGATTACGAAACCCCAAAGCTTCCAGGTTCGTGTCCAGTTCGGTTCGCGTGATTGGCGGATGGATGACGAGGACGTTCCGATCGGCCAGAGCGGCAAGCGTTGGAGCGTTGAAGTGATCTAGATGTGCGTGAGAGATCGCAATCGCATCTAGGTGCGGAAGGTCGGACGGGTTTAGAGTCAGCGGCGGTTCATGGCGTACAAACCCGCCGAAAATCGGATCGACGAGCCACGGGTCGGTCAGGATGCGCGTGCCACCAGTTTTAATGAGGTAGCACGCGTGGCCGAGCGCGGTCACGAGTATTGATGGTCCCGCCAGGCGTCCTGCTTTTTGATGATGCGTCCGACTGGATGCTTGACGGTTTGAATCAGTGCTTTCGCTCATTGGGGAGGTCGCCGCGGCGCTGTGCTGCAATTCGTGCGCGAAAGGCGAGGCCGATCGCTTTTCGAGTTGCGGTTGTCAATGGCGTAGGCAGATCTTTGAGCGACGGGAACTGCGTGGCCACGAACTTCATCGCGATCACCGCTAGGGCGTTTGACGCAACTTCGAACCGGCGTCGGTGATACTCGGGACGTACCCGGTCTACGACCAGAACGATGCGATGGTGGTCTGTGTCGTTCCAGGCGAAGTGACGCTGCGAAATGCTAATCGCGAACACTTTGCCTTCTTCCCAGCAACGGTCCTCGCGCAACATGCGGATTCCTAAATCGGGTAGCGTTCCTGGTACGACCAAGCCCATGTGCATCCGCAAAATACCGTTGGTGTCGCCGAAGTGCGCCTTGACCTGCGTTCGCGGGTTGAGGACCGCGATCTGGGCCATCGACATGTCCGGGATCTGGCGGACCACTGAGTCCGTAATGGGGAAGCGCTCGCAGTTAGTACGATCCCGTAGGAAGTAGCTGTACAGGTTCACCGTTCGCCACCCCTGCTCTTTGTACGCGTAGGGGGTGAAGTTGGGACGAAATTCGTCAGGCCGCTCGCCAAAGCGCTCAAGGACTTCGTCTCGGATCGCTTCAAAATTATCTTCGAGCAGGCCGGCACCGGGTTCGTTACTTACGTCGGGATAGGGGGGCTGCACCGTGTTGGGCCAACGGCGACTGATATAGAACGCTAGCTCCTCGGCAGCTTGGCTGAGCGCAGTTTCATGGGGTTTCTTGGATGATCGAGAAAGTTCTTTAGTTTCTATAGTTTGCAACGTTTATCTCGATATAGGTGAAGCTCGTAGGTCAGGCTGGGCCACTCCCTTTTTGTGCTGCGAGTAAGCCTAGCTTTGAGCTTACCGATGCGCCACTTGGACAGTCAAGGAGCGCTGCCTCGCGGTCATCCCCTTGGGGCTTGGATGAACTCGCCCAAGGTGTTCAGCCAGCCGTGCCGTGTGGCGGCCACGTCTCGATAGGCCGCTCGTTGGCTCAATAGTGTGTGCAGCGCACGAAGGCGATGGGCCGGAACCGCCGGGTAGAGGTGGTGTTCAATATGGAAATTGACGTGACCGGGGATGAAAAGGAGTCGCTCCGGTGGGTAGGCGAGGACGGTGCGGGTTCGCAGTGGACCGACATCGTCGCCTTGGTGTTCGAACATCAAGCGAAGTCTCAGAACCATTTGGAACCAGGTTGCGTGCGCGATCACCCAAAAAGCCAGCGCGGCGCCGATCGAGGGAAGCAGCCAGTAGATTGCTGCTAAGCCAACGGCAATCTTACCCAGGCTTTGAGCACCACTAGCGCTGCTCAGGCGATATCGCAGGAAGTTGGCCCCACACAGATCACCAATCAAGATGGTCGCCAGCTTGAAGCGCGACATCGGAAATTGAAACTCGCGGTAGTTGGCTAGTCGATGTTCTGGGTCCTGATCGGTTCCTACATGTTTGTGATGCAAGAAGTGGAGTCGGCGAAACTCGTCGAAATTCAAACCGATAGGCCCTGCCAGGGTGAACTTGGCCAGTTGGTCGTTTTGAGAGTGGTCTCGCAGGAGCAGCCCGTGTACTGCTTCGTGCGCGAGCACCCAAAGCGCGAGCTGGCGACTGCCCAGGAATATGATGGTCGCCAGCGCGGTGACCATGCCAGGCCACAGAGTTGCTGCGGTTACGGCGCTGACGATAGCGAGCCAGTTGCCGCCAATCGCTGCCGCGGTATGCAGGGGGTCGCAGCCTTGAAACTCGGCCAAGGTCCCAGCGTCAATCGCTGCGGGCCCGGTCTTGCTCCGGCTGTAGAGCCTTGCGATGGTGAGCTCTTGCTCCATGGAGCGCGAATTGTTCGCTCCACCGCAAGGCGTTGCAACCGATGGACCTTTCATGATTTTTCATTCCACGACTGAATCCGACCTTCTTGGCCTCAAAGTCGGACACGCCAGCATTGATAACTTGGATGCAACGGCACTGCGCGGTGCCCTCGTCGAAGGAGCTTACGACCTGTGCCGTCTTAAGGTTCGTATGGATCAGGTTCGCGACGGGGCTATCTCGGTCCTAGAGACAACCGGCATCCCTTACTTTTATGCCGGCGGAATTCTTCGCTACGAAGTTGACTATCGCACCGGAGTCTATGTGCCGTCAGCCGCCCCACGAGACGATCTGCAGTTTATGCCGGTCGAATCCGGCGATCAGGTGGCCCTCGAATCGATGGTGCGAGCCTGCTTCTTCGATGATCCGATCGGCTACTACAAGACTCCCTATCTCGCGGCTATCTTAGATCGCAACGCCGAGGTTGATTGTCTGATCCAGTACCATCTGGGTGACGGCGCCCACGAGCGCCACGCGTTTCTTGTCGAACGCGACGGCGTTGCGGTTGGCTTTCTCGTCATGCACGTAGACGGCGGCATCGTGCACACGCCTTTGCTCGGAATTCTTCCCAAGGAACGGGGAGGGCACCTGTTCGACCCGATGCGAGATTTTATCCATACGTTTGCGAGCGAGCACGGGTTTGCCGAGCAAGAGGGAGCGCGTATCGACAACCTCCTAAGCCAGAACGTGTTTGGGCAGGATGGTCTTCAGCACGTGGCAAACGAGACGATCTACCACCTGACGCCCTTCCTGCAGCGCGGATCCGATCGCGCAGTGAAAACTTCATGTTCTGACTCCGGAACCGTGGCTGACCAATTGGCTGGCCAAGGCCGACGAATCGTCGCCGACCGTCACTGCTACGTTGGTAAAGAACCGGCGGCGCACGCGATTGTAACGGTGCCGGTCGACACGACGCATCTCTTGTTGGTCTTAGTGCGAGACTGTTCGACGCAGGGGCAAACGGTTGCGCTTCGCTATCGGGAGTATCGTTCGTCGTCGATCTCTTAGCGCTTTTTCGGGGAGGTCCGGCAGGTGAGGCTACGTTGAACTCCCGATGCGAGTCGTGTGAATTGCGATTTCGGTTGGACATGCAACGCGTAGTCGTGGCCCAGCGGTGCCCAATCCCGAGCTAACGTACAACGAGGAATCTCCGAGATGGTGAAGACCCCGATTGTAAGGAGTAAGAGCCGACGCAACATTGGCTCGACCATTGCTGCCCGGGATCGCGAGTTGTCCGCCGTGGTAGTGCCCGGCTAAGACAACCCTGAACCCAAGCTCGCTGGCGGGAACAATCGCCTCTGGCCGGTGCACGAGCAGCAGGGTTTGGGCAGGGTCGCCGACGTCACGTGCAAGTTCCTGAAGCACCGGACGGTCCGAGTCGCCGCCGCTCCAGGCATCACCGAAGTCTTCGAGGCCTGCTATCCACAGATCCAATTGCTCGATGTAGAAAACCGAATTGCGTAGCAAGTGAAGGCTGGGAGCATGTCGCGACAAAGCGGCGGCGATTAAGTCCGGTCCCGTATAGATGTCGTGATTTCCAAGGATGGCGAACACCCCGAACGGGGCATCGAACGCAGCCAAGGCCTGGGTGCACTCGTCGATGACGTCTTGTCGTTGATCGAATAGGTCTCCGGTAAACACGATCAAGTCCGGTTCAAGGGCAGCGACTTCATCGGCGAGTTCGTGGACGTGACGCGCCGTCATTCCGTTACCGAGGTGCAGATCACTTAAGTGAACGATACTCAGGTCGCGTGGGCTGCACGCGGTGCGAATTGGCGGAAGCTGGACCCGCCGTTGCTCGCGCTGTTGGCGTCCGATGGCGAAGCCCCAAAGGAGCGTCGTTGCGGTGAGTCCCACGACGATCTGGGTGAACGCATTCGTTGTTACCGGGGCGGCAGGGCCATTCGCCCAGGCTGCGGGGAAAAGGCTGTCGGCTAGTGCGGCAAGTAGTGAGCTCGCGACTACGGCACCGCCCAAAAGTACGCCACCGAACGCCAGCTCCAGAACAATCTGTCGTACCCCGGGAATGCTACGCCCGCGTCCGTGGACTGGCGCCGAAAAAGACATGACGGGCAGGATCGCAAACGTCGGCACGACGAACACGGCCAAGCGTACGCTTGGCGAGAGATCGAATAGCAATGATGTAAGCCAAACCGCGAGAGCGCCGTGCATTAGTCCCGCGAAGAGGCGAACTGGCCACGACATATGATCGAAGATGAGGCTGCGAAACCAAGCGCGCATGGAGTTCAATATTAGAGCGCAAACACGCGATTGTGTGTAGCGCGTGGCGAGGCCTGCCGTGGTTTGTGCAACTGTTCCGTGTGCCCGGTGGCTCGGCCAGACGCGATAATCGTTCGGTGGAGCCACCGGGCGTCTGGACGGGGGTGGAAACGCGCGCTAGCGTTAGCGGGCTTAGCCTGCGACGCGATGGTCACGGGAATGCGAATGTCGAACGAGGAGAACAGGGTATGACCACCGAAAATAGAATCGAACGGCTTGAGAGCGACAACAACGAGCTTCAAAAGCGTGTCCGGCGTTCCGAGCGCGCTCTGACGGTCGTAGGAGTGGGCGCGGTCTTGTTCGTGGCTACGGCCGCCTTGCCGGTTGACCCCACAATTTTGGACGTGGTGCGTGCCGAACGTATCGAGGTCGTCGCGAGTGCGAGTGATCCGCGAGTCTTAGCTTCGATCGGTCCAACTCCCGAGGGCCGCGGTATGATCAATACCTATGGCGACGAAGGGCGCTTGTTGTTTTCAATGCGTCCCGATGTAGCCGGACACGGCTCGTTACATACCTTCAATCAGAACGGGTACCCGATTTTTGAAGCAGCGGCCGATAACGCCGGCCTCGGATGGATGGCAGTGTATGACGATCGCGGCATGCCTTTGGCCGGTTTCCGCTCGGTTCGTGAAGCGGGCGCACTGTATCTGAATAACGGTGAGGGCGTCACCCTGGTTGAAGCACACGCCAGCAAGGCGAACGACGGTGTGCTACGAACCTACCACAGCAGTGGAGAACGTCTGATTTCCCTCAGTCACGATGAAGCGGCTGACGGACTCATTATTGTTCGCGATCGAGGCGGGCGTTTTATGGCGATCCTTGGCTCGGGTGATGGAGGTGGGTCGTTAGGCCTCGTAGATTGGGAAACGAAGTCGGTGGAGCGCTTTGGAGCTCCTCTAGCCGAGCCCGGCGGAGACAAGAACGTACAAGACGACTACCAAGACCACCAGCCTAACGATCTCAGTGACAACGAACCGAAAGCCACACCCTGACCCTCAACCTGACCCTCAACCTGACCCTCAACCGGACCCTCAACCGGACCCAACGCTAGTTGCGTGTTCGGTCTACGTTTCGATGCGTGAACGCAGTGCTGGAGAAATTAACGGGCAAGCCTGTGTGGTACTGCCAAAAAGGCTTTTTCTGCGGCTCGCGATTACATCGTAGCCAGCATCCCGCAACCAACGAGGAAGCAGCGATAAGCCAAAAGCGACAACTCGCCACACTCCACCGAGCCTGTTGCATACGCGTATGACGGCATCGCTTCGCCACAACAGCGTCGCAGCGCCTGCCTCGGAGACGGCGATCGCATCGGGAGTCGAAGCTGCGGTGTGTGGTCCGAACTTAGCGAAGCTTTCACCAGCCAAAGGGGCGAAGCGGAGTCGCCCCGGAGCCGGATCTTCGGCGAGAACAAACCGAACGATTCCATGGCACAGAGCGCAACTTCCGTCGTAGAAGACGACGTCGGGCGGATCATCGGATCCCACCGGAGCCAACCATGCTGGTTCGAACGCCATCATGTGGAGGATGAGAAGACCCCATTGCGCCTGCCCAAGCACAGAGTTGCCAACGAGGACGCCAAGCAGAGCGGTCCACGCAAGCGCACGAAACTGTCGCGTCGCGAACAGTAAGGGGGCAGCGATCTCCAAAACGGCGAGAGGCCAAGCTGCGCTGCCGATCTCTCCGAGTCCTCGTAGCATCCACATCCCAGCGATGGCTGCCCAAGTGGCGATTCTTACCTGTTGGGGCATTTCCCATTGGCCGGCGGGGGCTGTGCGTCCGATCGCCGCCCATGAACCGAAAGGGGCGGGTGGCGTGCCCGCGTGCAAGAGCAACGCGATGCCAAGGGCCATGGTTTCCAGAGCTCCCCAGCCCGGTTGATCTGGACCGGCCAGTACAAAGACTGCGGCAACAAGCGCTGCCACGCGATCGCGCGACCCCACCAGGACTGCGCACGAAGCTGCCAGCGTCGCCACCGACAAGAACGCGTATCCGGTTGCGGCGATGCCGAGCGCGTAAACTACAGTCACTGCTCCCAGCACTGACCGTAGAAGGCTGTACTGGCCTCCAGTCCATCGTTGCGTCGTTTCCACGGCTTGCGAGACTAGAGATCGGGGCCGCACCAAGCAAGGCGGCGTTCGCATGGCAACTGGATGCCGCACTCTGTCCAGCGTACCACCAAGCTTGCTAGGCCTGCGTGGCAGAACGGCGTTCGATGCAGTGCGCCACAGCCGCTGCCGAAGCAAAACCTATTTGATGGCGTTGCCAACCCTACACACTGGATTCGTCCCCTTCATCGCGACCACCTTCGTGTGGCTCGTGGTTTCGTGGCTTCCGGCTGGTGCGCAGTCCTTCCCGTCGGCGACACCGGCCGTGACTTTGAATTCCAATGCCGACACCGATCGTGGCAATGATCGTCGTCCATCGCTTGCCGGAGATGGCCAGGGTCACTGGATCGCCGTGTGGCAGTCCGACGAGAACCTAGACGGCGCGCTTGGCAAGGACTGGGACATTTTGTTCGCGGTCTCCGAAGACAACGGTCAGACGTGGAGTCGGCCAGCGCCGATTACGCTGCGTGCTACCAACGACCGTGATCATGAGCATTCGCCGTCGATCGCGACTGATAGTGAAGGCACTTGGGTTGCTGTTTGGCAGGGGACCGACACGGTTGGCACTTCGCTCGGACCCGATGCCGATATTTTGTGGTCTCGATCCACAGACACAGGTCGTTCTTGGTCGCACCCAACCCCAATTGATCGGGGGGCTTCCGGCGATACTGGATTGGACCTCGCCCCGCGAGTTAGCGTAGCCGGAAAAACTTGGATCGCGGTTTGGGAATCCTCCGAAGATCGACATGGAGCGGGTAAGGATTTCGACGTGATGTACTCGCGTTCGATCGACGGTGGCGCCACTTGGTCGCGCGCTGCGTTCCTGAACAACAACGCCGCCGATGATGTCGATACCGATCGCGCGCCCGTGGTGGCCAGCGACGGGGAGGGTGGCTGGCTGGTGGTCTGGGAGTCCTACGACAGCTTGGACGGAACCATTGGGCGTGACTGGGACCTGCTTTACTCGTTCTCTCGTGACGACGGAGCAACCTGGAGTGTGCCGCGTCCGGCGAATGAACGCGCTCGCCACGACCGATCGCTTACCGACCTTGCGCCGCGACTCGCCGCGGCACCCGACGGTGAATGTTTATTGCTGTGGACTTCGGAGCTCTATGCTCCGGCAGGCAGCGATCGTCAAGATTGGGAACTGCGCGCTCGCCCCTTTGATTTCAAGAAAGGCAAATGGGGAGCGGAAGAGTTTATCGACGCTTCGCGCGCTCGGCAGCCAGCCTTGCGCGGCACGGGGCTTGTCCGCGCCGGCCCACGTTGGGTCGCAACATGGGTGTTTGGACGCAAGGATCACGGGGGCGATGCTGGCGTGACCTTTGCCGTTAGGCCCGACCGCGGTGGCTGGACCGAGGTTGCCGGTCCGATTCCCGAGGTTTCGTGCCTGGAACGCACCGATGATGACGTGGCGGTGGCTGGCGAACTCGGTTCGACGGACTGGGTCGCCTGCTGGAGTTCGCGGCGCCGCGGTGGCGGCCCTTACGGGACCGATCGCGACCTGTTCTGTACCCATCAGGCTCGCTAACCCATGCCCAAAAATGACCTCCCCCGGGCGGCTCTCGAACCCCACGATTATAGTGCCTGCAAAGGCTCTTTGACGCAGCGTTCGCCCGTGTGCGATAAGTGTAGATCCTCATCGCGGTTCCCCCGCGAGTCGGGCTGACTTAGCCCTTGAATTGGCGCCTCTATCTGAGGATCGCCGCACCCCATCGGGAAGGGTTTCAGGTCCAGGTCTACTTGGCGGTTCACCGCCGTCACGGCTTCGGCGCTTGCGCTGATCTTGCTCACCTCTGCCGCGAGTTCATTCGCGCAACCGCAAGACGTCATTCGGCAAAAATGCATTACCAAGTTGAACAAGGGGCTCGGTGACGTTGCGCGCGCCGTCAGGCGCGATGCTGCGAAGTGTTTGAAGGACGCGCAGTTGGGGAAGCTTCGCGACGGGCAAACCGCCGAAGAATGTCTGACCGCCGACAACAAGAGCAAGATCTCGAAAGCCCAGGGCAAAGTCTTGGCAGCCGACGAGAAGTTTTGCGTGAAGCTCCCCGATTTCGCCTACGCAGGTGGCCTGTCCATCAACGCTGCGGCGATCGTTGGTGAGTTTGCGATGGTTACCGACCTGTTTGGAGAAAGCCTCGATGAAGCTGCCATCTCAAAGCTCGCCGACGATCTGGGGAAACACTGCAGCGGCGTAAATCAAGTTGACGCGTTTCCTGGCATTTGTTCGAATGCGGCTGATCTGGCCGCTTGTCTCGATGAACTCGTCTCTTGTCGGTTCTGCTTAAGCGTCAATGTCGGCGACGACTTGAACGAGTATTGCGATGTGCTCGACAATGGCGGCACCGGCGGAAATGGCTCGACCGGTCAAGCCGCAACGTTGGTCGTTGACGGTGGCTCAGCCCCGAACGTCACGCCGTAACCGAAACCTGTAGAATAGTCGGGTTGAAGGCCCGCAGCGCTTGTCCGAAGGACAGTGCTGCGGGCCTTTCTTTGTTGTGCTGCTGCTTAGCGCTGTTGCTGGCTACGGGAGGCGTGAGGGGTGGTCGTTTTTTGGGGCGCTGCCTGGCTCCAATGTGGGTCTCCAACGGCAAAATGAAATCAGGTGTCCCCGAGTTACTATCGACCACGCGACCTAGGTCTCGCGTGGCGTCTAGAACAGGCCTGAAGGGTCGCGCGTTAAGCTGTCTTTGTAGGTCGACGTAGACTTCGGCGGTCTCGACCCCAGAGTTGCGCTCCATCTCTTCTGCAATGAATTTAGTGAAACGGGCATACGCTTTTGGCGTACGTGTCATGCGTTTGAGCTGCTAATTCGCGAGGTATTCGTTCATCTGCACGTAACCGATCGTACCTTGGCCGGGTACATCGCCCCGCGCTCGTACGGCATCGCTGCGATCGACTAACATCATGCGCCACGCAAAGGTTTGCCCAAGACTGGTCCAGGCTGTGTTGCCTGGATACAAAAATTGACGAAGCGGCATCAAAAGTTGAAAGACTAGGTAGGCGCCAACTGCCGCAACCACCAACGTTTGTGGACGCTGGTTGTTGGGGGTGTGAACTTCGGCCTCCCGCGTGACGGATTTCTTGATGTTCGCGCGTCCTGCCAGCAGGTGTTTAGGCCAATCGGGCGCAAAGATAATCGAGGTCGCAGCGAGCATAAACCAAGGTAACGTTCCGATGTCCCAGAGGAAGGCGTTCATCAGGTGGAAGAACACCAACTGAATCAGCGCCCAGCGTCGCGAACGGCGATTCCAAAGGGCGAACCCGATCCGCAAATCAAACAGGAGCCCAGCCCACGACATGAACAAAGCGGTAGGTTCCCAAGCCAGCAGCGGTCCAACAACAGGGCAGTGTGCTCGTTCGGCGAGCCAAAGACGCACGCATGGGGCAGCCAGTGAGCCAGTGGGATTCGAGCTTGGCGATGCCGCAAAAAAAATACACGATCAGCAACTGCGCGCGCACCAAAGTGATCTGCCAGTTTGGGACTGTTCGGGCACTGCGCGGCAAACGCGGGAAGAGCCAACGGTCAAGCGAAAGTGCACGGTGCGCGTTGTTCGTGGCGAACAACGCTGCCAACAGGCAGAACAGATAGTAGTGATTCGCGTAGTGCCCGCGGCACGACAAAAACAACCAGGTCCAGCCGACAGCGAGCACGACAATCGCCGGACGATACCACAGGCCAAGAGCAACGAGGCCTGCTGCGGCATAGAGCGCGGGGAACATCCATTGCATGACTTCACGAGAAGGTAGATGGACCCAATGAAAGAAGTCGTAGGTGACGAAGAAGTCGGATGCGGCTAGCTGATCGACGAAGTAGGGTTCGACGAGGCTGAGCTGCCAAATCATCGCGAGTCAGAATGCGATTCGAAGGACTGCCAGGGAGTGCGCGCTTTCCTGACGAAAAAGCCACGCGAAGCGATGTTTCATGCAAGCACCTGAGGCTCAGCCAGCCTCAATGTTGGAGCAGCAGCCCCGATGGAAAAGCTGGCGCGCACTGCTGCATTGAACTGCACAACGTCGATCCCCATATAGTTTGGCGCTTCGATCAGAATGACTGCCATGCGGGCCAATCCCTTTTCTGCCTGCAGCCGAGCACTGCTACGCGCCTGTTCTCGGTTCAGGAATGCTGCCCCCACTTGCAGAAAACCTTGGACAAAAACGGCATGCGGCGAGTCCCGACCTGCGGCCTGCCAGAGCGCTTCAAGGAGTTCATGGGCCTCCCACCAAAACCCATGGTTGTATAGATCCACGGCGCGTAGCCAGGCTTGGTTGGAGCGCCACTGGTCGGGCTGCCACGCATCCAGCGAAGGCTCGGGGAGTTCTCTCGAATGTCCTTCGGGGTCACGGCGAGGGTGTGGGGTGGTTCCCGGACGATAAGCGTAGGGCGGGAATGCTTCAGGGCTGTAGCGAGGCGTCGAGGGGGTCGTCACGGAGCCGACTGTGGGGGAACCGTGAAGCTGGCGCAATCACACCGAAATCGGTGCGCGTGTTTGTCATCGAGGAGTGCGACCGTGCGGCTGTGCAGCTGTCGGAGCTACACCCGGATCAGGAGCCGATGTTCCAGGCGTTCGGATCCGCGAACACCGTGCGGTCGGCCAACGACTGTAAGTAGTCCGCCTGGGCCGAGGCAAGCTTCTTTCCTGGCTTCAGACCAATCGGACTATCTTGGTACAGCGACGCGTACAGAACCATGGCAGCCAAGTAGTTGCCGGCGGAGTTGGCGTGGTGCCCATCCGACTTCCATAGATCGATCGGTGTATTTTCTGCGACGGAAGTGCGCCAAGCCCAACCCACCGGTGCGATGGTTGCGTTGAGTTCGTTAGCAATCGGTACGTAGCCGACGTCGTCTCCGATTTCACCGCGCAACGAGTCATAGGTAATCAATTCCCAGCCACGGTCGCGCCAGGTCATGAAGAAAGCGGTTTGCAAACCTTCGGCCTTTACCGCCGCGTCCAACGCTCGTGCGTCCGGGTAACGGACGTGAAACGTCCCCAGGCTTTGCTCTTGAAGAACAACCCAATCCCATTGCTTTCGCGCAATGGCTTTGTAGGTCGATTTGGAGCGCGCGTGAACGTTGAGAGTTGCGCCATTGCGAGCTCGGGCTGTCACTTTGGCGCGATAGCCGCGCTCCTTGAGGATCTTCTTTAGGTCGCGTTTTACGCCCTTGGTGAAGCTGTTGCCGATGAGGAGAACCTGCGCGGTAGGCTTTCCCCCAGCCTGAGCCGGAGAGGGGACAACGACGGCGAACACGAACGCCAGTGAGATGGCTAGTGCGGGGCCGAACCAGGATCGCGGGCCAGACTCAGGTGTGTGGTGTGTGTTGTCGGGGCCTGTAAACATGCTCGGTGCTCCATTTTGGGCCTCGTTTGCGAGGCCTCGAAGGGGTAGCGAAGCGCCTGAACCGGTGCTCAAAAACGCTGCGACACAAGCGAGATTCAGGGCCAGAATAGAATTTAACAAACACGTCATTTTTTAGTCCTACCTAAGGAAATAGCCGCAAACTCAGGCGTTTGCGGCGCCGTTTGATGGTGCCTTCCGTTCTTTCGAGCTAGGTTTGCCATGTGTCGCAAACCCATGTTTTTGCAGCTAATCCACTCGATCGTGTCTCTGCCTTACGTCAAGATCCGGCCTGGCTAGAAATCCAGTTGACGCATTCAAATTCGCGTTTTTTGGCGCTGTGGCGGCTCGAGATTTTGACCAAGAAAGAGCCGCGCGCCCTGGCATGGGGGCGGGGGGGGCTGTGCGCGTCGATGGATCGCGGGGTGGGGGCGGTGATGCTCGGCCTGCGCGACGGCGCGGCGCATTTCGCGATCGATCTATCAGCGCTGGACGATCCGATTACTGAGCTGGGCTTGGACGGCGTTGCTGAGTTTGTCGACGCTCGGGCACTGGCGACGCAGCTGCCCGCCGAAGACGCAGGAATCGTGGCCCAGGCCCGCGCCCTTGTGGACTGGCACGATTCGCACCGCTTTTGTGCACGTTGCGGCAAGAACACGGCCTCGTCTTTCGGTGGCGGCATGCGAGTTTGCGACGCATGCAAAGCCGAACACTTTCCGCGCGTCAATCCTGTGGCGATTATGCTGGTCACCGACGGTGATCGTTGTTTGCTGGGACGCCAGCGTGGTTGGCCGGGGGCCATGTTTTCGGCTCTGGCGGGATTCATCGAGCCGGGAGAGACAATCGAAGAAGCGGTCCGTCGAGAAGTCGGCGAAGAGGCCGGTGTGCGTGTCGGCGCGGTATACTACGACTCGTCGCAACCCTGGCCGTTTCCCTCGTCGCTGATGATTGGTTGTCACGCCGAGGCGCTATCTCAAGAGATAGAAGTCGACTATGCAGAGCTTGAAGAGGTGCGTTGGTTCACTCGGGCCGAGGTCATCGAGGCGGCCAATCACGATGTCCTGAACCCGCCTTCGAACGCAGCGCTCCTGTTGCCCCCGAAATTGGCGATCGCTCGTCATCTGCTCGATGTTTGGATTGCCAATGTCTAGTACGACGTCGGCTTCTGGTGCGGCGTCCGATGCGGCGTTCGTTGCGAAATTGGCCCGTAGCACGGGCGACCTACTTCTGGGCTATTTCCACAAGAAGAATCTTAACGGTCACTTGAAGAAAGACTTTTCGCTGGTCACGGACGCGGATGTTGCCGCTGACCAGTCGATCCATGATGCTTTGGCCGTTGCGTATCCCGATGATGCGGTGATCAGCGAAGAGCTGGCTCCCACTGCGGGCAATGGAAGCTCGGCTGTTTGGGTAGTCGACCCTCTCGACGGTACAACCAATTTCAGTCTTGGGCTTCCGCACTGGGGCGTCTCGATTGCTCGCTTAGTTTATGGCCGCCCCGTGGTTGCCGCCCTGTACTTCCCTCTTCTGGATGAACTGTTTACCGCATCGTGCGGTGAAGGTGCGTTTCTCAATGGAGAACCTACGCGAGTGGCAACTCCGGCGGAGAACCACGGGCTCGGTTTTCTCGCGTGCTGCTCACGCACTCATCTTCGCTACCACGTCGCGTTGCCATTAAAGACGCGCATCTTGGGATCTGCCGCCTACAGCCTTTGCGCGGTCGCGAAGGGCTCTGCGGCCGCGGCTTTGGAGACCACGCCACGTCTGTGGGACATCGCGGCGGCTTGGCTCGTGGTCGAAGAGGCCGGAGGTGTCGTCGCCCCGTTTGAAGGCGAAGGCGCATTCCCTCTCGTGACTGGTCAGGGCTATAGCGACCGTCCTTTCGCGACTATGGCGGCTTCTTCCGTCGATTTGGCTCGCGACATGCGAGACTCGATCACGCCTCGCTAATTCAAGGGCCAAACGCGACCTCGTAATGCCGGTCGTTCCTGCCTAAAATCGCTGATTCGCCCGGTTTGCCGGGCTCTATGGTGGACACGTAAAGATGACAGATACAGCAAAGAGGGTAGCGCTTCTCCATGAAGCGCTCGAGCGGCGAATCCTAGTACTTGATGGTGCCATGGGGACGATGATCCAAGGTTACGGCCTCGCTGAGGCCGACTATCGAGGGGAACGCTTCGCCAATTTCGATCGTGACCTGAAGGGCAATAACGATCTCTTGAGCCTGACGCGGCCAGACATCGTTCGTGCGATTTATCGCGCTTACTACGAAGCTGGCGCCGATATCGTCGAAACCAACACGTTTTCGTCAACGGTTATTTCGCAAGACGACTATGGGTTGGCCGATCTGGCATACGAGCTCAATGAAGAGAGCGCGCGTTTGGCACGCGAGGTTGCTGCCGAGATCGAGGCGAAAGATCCGAGTCGGCCTCGCTGGGTGGCTGGAGTTCTCGGCCCCACCAATCGTACGGCGTCATTGTCTCCCGACGTCAGCGACCCGGGTGCGCGAAACGTTACGTTCGATCAACTCGTAGCCGCCTACGATGAGGCGGCGCGCGGATTGTTGGCGGGAGGCGCCGACATTCTGATGGTCGAGACTATTTTTGATACCCTCAACGCCAAGGCCGCTCTGTATGCGGTGTCGCGCGTGCTTGAGGAAACCGGATCGGCGGCGCGGGTGATGATCTCCGGAACGATCACCGATGCCAGCGGACGAACCCTTTCCGGACAGACCACGACCGCTTTTTGGAACTCGGTTCGTCACGCGAACCCGCTTTCCGTTGGACTGAACTGTGCCTTGGGCGCTGAACAGCTGCGTCCCTATCTTCTCGAACTCTCGCAGCACGCCGACACTCGGGTCAGTGCCCACCCGAACGCAGGATTGCCCAACGAGTTCGGCGAATACGACGAAACTCCAGAAGGCATGGCGGCTCATATCGCAGCGTTCGCTGACGAAGGCCTGCTCAATATTGTCGGTGGTTGTTGTGGAACCTCGCCGGCCCATATCCAGGCGATCGCTGAGGCGGTGGCAAACAAGCCACCGCGCAAGATTCCGGCTTTGCCGGTTGTTTGCCGACTGTCTGGGTTGGAGCCGCTAGAAATCGGTCCGGATTCGCTCTTCGTCAATGTTGGAGAGCGTACCAATGTGACGGGCTCCTCCCGTTTCGCGAAGCTGATCGCGGCTGACGACTATGAGGCAGCATTGGATGTCGCGCGTCAGCAGGTTGAGAACGGCGCCCAACTTATCGACGTGAACATGGATGAAGGCATGCTCGATTCGGAGGCGGCGATGCCCCGCTTCCTGAATCTAATCGCCTCCGAACCGGATATCTCGCGCGTTCCGATTGTCATCGATTCGTCCAAATGGAGTGTGATCGAGGCCGGACTGAAGTGCGTACAAGGCAAAGGGATCGTCAACTCGATCAGCCTGAAGGAAGGAGAGGAGCCGTTCATTCGCCAAGCACGCGAAGTACGGCGCTACGGCGCAGCTGTAATCGTTATGGCGTTCGACGAACAGGGGCAGGCCGACACCCTTAAGCGCAAGGTTGAAATCTGTGCTCGTTGCTACCGGATCCTCACGGAAGAAGTCGGATTCCCGCCCGAAGACATCATCTTCGACGCGAACATTTTCGCCGTCGCCACAGGGATTGAAGAACACGCACCTTACGGGATTAACTTCATCGAAGCCGTACGTCAGATCGGCGAGTTGCTACCGTATGCGTTGACCAGTGGCGGTGTGTCGAACGTTTCGTTCTCGTTTCGCGGCAACAATTTGGTGCGCGAGGCAATCCATTCGTGCTTCTTGTATCATGCCATCGAGGCCGGCCTCACGATGGGGATCGTGAACGCCGGGGTACTGCCAGTCTACGAAAGCGTTCCGGCAGACTTGCGCGATGCGATCGAAGACGTGCTGTTTAACCGCAATCCTGAAGCTGCCGACCGTCTCTTGGAAGTAGCCGAACGCTACCGCGGTGATGGCCAAAAGACGGTCAAAGATCTTTCCTGGCGTGAAGCTCCGGTACAGGAAAGATTGCGCCACGCCTTGGTCCAGGGTGTCGACGAGTTCGTCGTCGAAGACACCGAGGAAGCTAGGCTTGAAGCGGTACGCCCGTTAGACGTGATCGAAGGCCCGCTCATGGACGGCATGAATGTCGTCGGCGATCTTTTTGGCGCAGGTAAAATGTTTTTGCCTCAGGTCGTAAAAAGCGCTCGGGTCATGAAGAAGGCCGTGGCTCATCTCATTCCTTTCATCGAGGATGACAAGCAAGCCGGAGAGCGCAGTAGTAAAGGGAAAATCGTTCTCGCGACCGTGAAAGGCGACGTGCACGATATCGGCAAGAACATCGTCGGCGTCGTCCTGCAGTGCAACAACTTCGAAGTTGTTGATCTGGGAGTTATGGTTCCAGGACAGAAGATCCTTGATGCCGCGATTGAGGAGAATGCCGACATCATCGGCTTGTCCGGGCTGATTACTCCGTCGCTCGAGGAAATGGCCGGCATCGCGACTGAAATGCAGCGACGTGGCCTCCAGTATCCGTTGCTGATCGGCGGCGCGACAACGTCACGAGTTCACACGGCGGTGAAGATCGCTCCGAACTACGATGGCCCTGTCATCCACGTTCTCGATGCGTCTAGAAGTGTTGGTGTTGCCGGTAGTCTGGTCAGTGACAACCTTCGCGATGGTTTGGTTGCTGAGGTCAAAGATCTCTATGTGCAGGTCCGCGCCGATCATGCCGAACGCCAGAGCCGCGCCAAGCGGATCTCTATTGATCAGGCTCGCGCACGTCGCTTTGATGGCCGTTGGGCCGAGTACCAACCGCCGCGTCCTAAGCTGCTCGGCCGAAAGGTCTTCGTTGACTATCCACTGGAAGAGATTCGGGAGTTCATTGATTGGACTCCCTTCTTTCAGACCTGGGAGCTGGCTGGCCGCTACCCCGCGATTCTTGATGACGAACTAGTGGGGCCAACCGCGCGGGATCTTTTTAAGGACGCGCGAGAGATGCTCGATGGCATCATTAGCGGAAAACTTTTGACGGCGCGCGCGGTCATTGGTTTGTGGCCGGCAGCTTCGCGGGGCGACGACATCGACGTCTACGATGAGGAGCGCGGCGAGGTCATCTCCGTTGTTCACTGTCTGCGTCAGCAGATGGCCAGGCCAGGCAGCAAGCCGAATCTTTGCCTTGCTGATTTCGTTGCGCCCACTGACAGTGGCGTTGAAGATTGGATCGGGATGTTCGCGGTCACAGCTGGGGTCGGCCTCGACAAGATTGTCGCTGAGCACGAGCGCGACCACGACGACTATCGCTCGATTCTCGCCAAGGCTTTGGCGGATCGGTTGGCGGAGGCTTTGGCCGAATGCATGCACCAGCGGGTACGGCGAGAGTTCTGGGGCTATGCGACGGACGAAAATTCAGACAACACCTCTCTGATCGCGGAAAACTACCGCGGGATACGGCCGGCGCCTGGGTATCCAGCCTGCCCGGAACACAGTGAGAAGACTGCTTTGTTGGAGCTACTTGGTGGCGAGGCGGAATCCGGAATCGAGTTGACAGAAGGCTTCGCTATGTTGCCCGCGGCCAGCGTGAGCGGCTTCTACTTTTCCCACCCCGACAGTTCGTACTTCGGTGTGGGAAAATTCGACGTTGATCAGGTTCAGGACTACGCCGATCGAAAAGGACTGTCGCTCGCTGATGCGGAACGCTTATTGGCGCCCAACCTCGGCTATACGCGGGCCCGCGAACCGAAGGGCGCCACGGTCGCATAGTCGGCTAGCCGCTTACGCGACTACTCCGGCGTTGCCGGTGTGACGTACCACTGCGAAGGATCGTCAAGCACGGTATCGGCAGCTAGTTGCTGAATGTAGGCTAGTTGAGATGGGGGGATTGATCGCGGGCCATAGTTGCCTACGGGGCTGTCTCCGGTCAGCGCCGCAAAGAAAACACACGCAGCAAGGTAGCGTCCCGGGCCATTTAGGTGATGGCCATCACGCCATAGATCGTAGGGCAATCCCGAGGCCAGTGAGTCTCGTACCGCCCAACCGACAGGTGCAATTCTGGCTCCGAGTTCGTCGGCAATGGGTACGTAGCCTTCGCTTCCCCCGGGTTCTCCGCGTAGCGAATCAAAAGATTCTAGAGGCTCGCCGCGGTCGCGCCAGGTCATGAAGAACATCGTTTCTGCGCCGTTCTCCTTGATTCGCTGGTCCAAAATTCGGGCGTCGGCGTAGCGCTCGGTGTCGAACCTGTCGGCCAGTTCCTGCAATACGATGACATCCCACGCCAGTTTGTTGATTCGCTTCTGGGTACGTCGCGACGCGACATGCTTCGCCAACGTCCACGCGTTGGGGCCGTTCTGTTTGATCTTTAGCCGGTGGCCCCTTTCACGAAACATCAGGACCAGCGGTCGGCGAATTCCTCGTAGAAAACTGTTGCCGATTAACAAAACCGATCCCGGGAAGTTGGGCGGCGCGGCGCTCGCCTCCAAGGCAGGGGTGGCAACAAGCAATGTCGCAGCGATCGTCAACGCTGCAACGCGAAGGGGCAATACTTGGGTGTGAATCATGGGCAGATGGCGAAGTAGCATACGGCGTGCTTTGAGGCGAGTTGTGCATGGTCCACCGGACAGTCGTGCGGCAGCCACGACGCGACGCTGCTTGCGTCGTCAGTAATCAAACGTATGATTCAATCAACCGTTTGAATTGAGGCGTTCCATGGCAGCTGAAGAGACGAAAAACCGAATTCTGGATGCTGCGGAGCGCCTGTTCGCTCAGCGCGGATTTGCAGCGACTTCTCTTCGGACGATCATTTCTGAGGCCGGGGTTAACCTGGCGGCCGTTCACTATCATTTCGGTTCCAAAGAGGCGCTGATCGGCGCTGTGTTTGTGCGACGATTTGGACCCATCAACCAGGAGCGTATAGCGCGCCTGGATGAGCTCGAAAAAACTTGCGCTGGAGTGGTCCAGCTACCTGAAATAATTCAGGCTTTCGTTTCTCCGGCGGTTCGAATCGCCACTGCTGAACCAGATGGCGGAGCCACGCTGCTGCGTTTGATCGGCCGTGTTCATACAGAGCTCGGCAGTTCGGCCCGGCAAATTCTGCGCAAAGAACTGGGGGAAGTGGTGGACCGCTTCGAAGCGTCACTGCAGCGAGCGTTGCCCGAACTTGGTCGAGCCGAGTTGGCCTTGCGCTTCCGTTTCGTGGTCGCGGCGATGGCGACGGCTTTGGCGGCCCACGCCGATCCTGAGGCTGTTCCCGGGTTTGAGCGTCGGGATCTCAATGAGCTTGTCGCAATGGTCGCAACCTTTACCGCTGCCGGCATGTTGGCTCCTGCGGGCCTGAAAGGTCCTGTCGCGGGAGACGAACAATGACGCAAACGTCGAGGTTTGGCCGCTTGGCTGCGACACTAACCGTGATCCTGGTTTCAGTGGCCGGCTGTTCTACCGGGCGACCGGCCACGAGCCTCGCGCCAGAACTTCCGTCGGGTTGGTCGGCGGAACACGGCGTTTTTACCGATCCTGTCAAGGATGTTTGGTGGACAACTTTCGCCGACCCGAATCTGGACCTTCTTGTCGCAGAGGCGCTGGTGTCCAATCGAAACCTGAAAGCGGCATCCGAGCGTCTGGAAGCTGCCGCAGCTCAAGCACGGATCGCAGGCGCGGCTTTGGTGCCGGCGCTGTCGGCCAGCGGGAGCGGGGCGCGCGCGAAACGGAACTTCATCGGGTTCCCCGATTTCAGTGGCGCGGGCGATCCGGCGGCTACTCCCCGGGTACTCTCGGTGACAAACAGTTCGTTTGGGGTATCGCTGGACTTGTCGTGGGAGATCGATCTTTGGGGTCGCGTTCGCGCGGGACGTCGTGCGGCTTTTCAGGATGCAACTGCGGTTGCGGCCGACTTGGCCGCGGCACGACACTCGATCGCGGGGCAAACCGCGAAAGCTTGGTTCGCGGCGATTGAAGCGTCGCATCAGTTGGAACTCGCCGAAGAAACCGCTGCCAACTTTGCTGAGACAGCAGACCGTGTTTGGGCGCGCTACATTAAAGGATTGCGCACGGCTCTGGATTGGCGATCCGCCGAGAGCGCGCGCTTCGGTGCGCAGGCAGCAGTGGCATCCCGCCGCAACGTCCGGGACGCCGCGGTGCGAGGGCTGGAACTCTTGTTGGGTCGCTATCCAGCCGGCACGTTGGCGGTGACTAGCTCTTTGCCTGGCGTTCCGCCTGATCCCCCGGTTGGGCTTCCGTCACAGCTCCTGGCTCGCCGGGCCGACGTTGCTGCAGCCCAGAGTCGACTCTCTGCGATGTTCTCGCGTTCGCAACAGGCACGCGCCGCTTTGCTCCCGTCGTTTTCGTTGACGGGCAGTGTCGGCGGTTCGAGCGAAGAACTCTCTGATCTGCTCGATGGTAATTTTGGCGTTTGGCAAATCGCTGGCGGACTGGTGCAGCCGATTTTTCAGGGAGGGCGCTTACGAGCGGCTGTTGATCTGGCCGACGCTCGCCGTGCAGAAGCGGCGGCGTTGTACGCGGATATGGTGTTGCTGGCCGCCGCGGACGTTGAACAAGCATTGTTTCAAGAGCGCACGCTAGCCGATCGCCAGCGCACACTGGACTTGGCGGCCGTTCATTCGCGGGCCGCGGCAGTTTTAGCTGAAGACCGCTACTTTGCAGGTTTGGAAGAGTACGCCACGTTGCTGGCCTCGCAGCGCACCGCGGCCGATGCGAGTTCCCGCGCACTGGCGGCGCGATGGGGACGCTTGGATGGCCGTGTGAACCTTCATCTCGCTTTAGGTGGCGGCTTTGCCGAACTGGGCGACGTCAAGTCTCCGGTCGCGGCACCGTCCCGGGGGGCCGATGCATTATCCGAAACAACAGCGGCTACGACGCCGTCTGAGGAAACCCAATGAATGCCCGACTGAAACTCTTCCTACCGTTCGTGGTGTTGGCCGTGGCAGTGGCAGGTTCCGCTTTGTTGATTTCGGCCCGCCCGGCAGCGGTGCCCGTCGAGCGTCAGGAGTCGGCGCCGCTTGTCCAAACGATCCAGGTCGAGTTGCGTGACGTCGAATTTGTTGTTCAGGCGCAAGGCGAAGTCCGTCCCCGCGCTGAGATTAGCCTCGTGTCTGAAGTTGATGGTCGCGCTGTTTGGGTGTCCCCAGCGCTATCGGCTGGAGGAACTTTTGTCAGTGGCGATCCGTTGCTTCGGATTGACCCTCGCGATTCGAAGTTAACGGTCGAGTCGGCGCGTGCAGAGGTGGCCCGAGCTCAAACCCTCGTGGCACGCGAGCAGGCCGAGGCGGCAGTCGCGGCGGCGGAGTGGAGGGACATTGGTTCGGGGCAAGCACCGCCATTGGTGGCCCGCGAGCCGCAGCTTGCCGAAGCTCGTGCGATTTTGGCGAGCGCTCGATCGATTTTGGCGCGGGCGGAGCTCGATCTGTCGCGTACCCAGATCCACGCGCCCTTTGACGGGCGCACACGTGCCAAAGAAGTCGATGAAGGACAGTTCGTTGCCCGCGGCTCGATGGTCGCGAAGATCTACGCTGTCGACGCGGTAGAGATTCGTCTTCCGATTCCCGATCGTGAGCTGGAGTTTCTCGATCTCGATCTTTCCGGTAGCGCAGCGGTTGATGGCGCTGGGCCAGCGACACGGATCTCCGGGGCTTTTGCTGGCACGATGCATCGATGGGAAGGCAAAGTTGTTCGCGTTGAAGGAGAGCTCGATCCACGTACGCGAATGGTAGGTGTGGTGGTTCGTGTCGACGACCCTTATGCCGACAATGACGAGGGGCGTCCCCCGCTGGCAGTGGGGATGTATGTCCATGCTGCTGTCTTCGGTCGAACCGGGCGCGACATTGTTGTCTTGCCACGAGCTGCGTTACGCGATGAAGACCATGTCTATGTTGTGGACGAGGAAGACCGTCTTCATTTCCGCAAAGTCAGTGTGCGGCGAAAGGAACCGGAGCGTGTTCTGGTCGATGCCGGTCTCCAGCGTGGAGAGCGAGTCTGTGTGTCGTCGCTAGATGTGGTTGTTGAAAATATGCGCGTTCGTGTCGCCGGTGATGATGCTGGTGACTCTACGGGACCCGCCTCGTGAAAGGTTTAATCTCGTGGTTCGCGAGTAATTCGGTCGCGGCCAATTTACTGATGATCGTCATTGTTCTTGGCGGTATCGGTACTGCGCCGCGCATTAAGCAGGAGGTTTTTCCGGAATTCTCGACCGACCGCATCAGCGTGGCTGTGCCATACCCCGGCGCGGCGCCCGAGGAAGTCGAAGAGACGATCAATATTCGTGTCGAAGAAAAGGTCGCCGGCTTGGATGGCGTAAAGCGCATTACGTCAACCGCAACAGAAGGCGCTGGAGCGGTGACCGTTGAAGCGTTGCCCGGAACCGAACTGCGCGAGCTTCTCGACGACGTGAAGTCGCAGGTCGATTCCATCGACACGTTTCCTGATGAGGCAGAGGCGCCGGTTGTCAGTGAAATCGTAGTGCGCAACCAGGTTGTTACCGTTTCTGTGTTTGGAGATGCGGCTGAGCGCACGTTGAAGCGGTTAGGCGAGCAAATTCGCGATGAACTCGCCGCTCTCGAAGAGATCTCGTTCGTGGAATTGGCCAACGCCCGTCCCTACGAAGTTTCGATCGAAGTCTCCGAGCAGGCCTTGCAGCGCTACGGGCTCGGGTTCAGTGAGATCGCGAACGCCGTTCGACGCTCGTCGTTGGATCTGCCGGGCGGGACGGTGCGCAGTGATGGTGGTGAGATCCTGTTGCGGGCCAAGGGCCAAGCGTATCGCAGCGATGATTTCGGCAAGCTCGTGCTGCGTACCGAGCCTGATGGACGTCGGCTACTGCTGTCTGATGTTGCTGAAATCGTTGACGGCTTTGAAGAGACAGACCAAAGCGCGCGTTTCGATGGACAGCCTGCGGTTACGCTACGGGTCTTTCGCGTAGGCAATCAGAGTGCCCTGGCCATTTCGGCGGCAGTTCGCGAGTTCGTAGATGCCAGGCGTGATCAACTTCCCGAAGGTCTCGGGATGACGGTATGGGACGACGAGGCGCAAATTCTGCAAAGTCGCCTCGATACTTTGATGCGTAACGGTGCCCAAGGGCTTGTCTTGGTGTTCATCACGTTGGCGCTGTTTCTACAGTTTAGACTCGCCATTTGGGTCACTCTTGGAATTCCCATGTCGTTCTTTGGCACGTTGCTGCTGATGCCGACGCTGGGTGTTTCGATCAACGTGCTCTCGTTGTTCTGCTTCATTCTCGTGCTTGGCATCGTGGTCGACGATGCGATCGTGATTGGAGAAAACGTATACAAGTATCGCGAACGCGGAGAAGAGGGCCTGGACGCCGTTGTACGTGGCTCCCAGGAAGTAGCGATCCCGGTGATTTTCGGCGTCTTGACCACGGTCGCAGCGTTTTTCCCGATGCTCGGGTTGCCGGGTGCGACGGGCAAGATTATGCGCATTTTTCCGCTGGTCGTGATCCCGACGCTGTTGTTCTCGCTTGTGGAGTCACAGCTCGTTCTGCCTTCTCACCTGCGTCACGTTTTGGTCAACGGTCGCGAGTCTACTCATAGGGTATCAAGAATTTGGAAACGCGTTCAGGGAACGTTCAGTGGTTTGCTCGATACATTTATTCGAAAAGTTTACCGGCCGTCGCTCGAACTCGCATTGGGGTTTCGTTACGTCACCGTCGCGGTAGCTGTCAGTGGACTTATGCTCGTCGTGTCTTTGGTTGTCGGCGGTTGGGTGAAGTTGACGTGGTTCCCTCAGGCTGAAGCCGACAACGTGGTCGCACTTCTGACCATGCCGCAGGGGACATCAAAGCGAGTCACGGAAATTGCCGTTGCTCGACTCGAAGAATCAGCTGTATTGCTCAGCAAAGAACTACTCGAGGCGAAAAGCAGCGAGGGCGATCCGATTCGTCACGTTCTGGCATCGGTTGGAGAGCAACCCTTCCTGGATGGACAGCGCCGCAACGGAAGCGCGGGCGGAAGTTACGGCTCGCATATTGGTGAGGTGAATCTTGAGTTGGCCCCAGTCGGAGAAAGACGTTTCCAAAGCGGGGATGTTGCCAACCGTTGGCGCGAGCTGACCGGGCCCATCCTAGGTGCCACCGAGTTGACGTTCACGAGCTCGTTGTTCAACGCGGGTGCTCCGATTCAAATTGAACTCGCGTCCAGTCGCATCGACGACCTTACAGTTGCCGCGGAACGTTTGAAGGCCGAGCTGGCCCTTTACCCTGGGGTATTCGACATCAGCGATTCGTTTCGACCGGGCAAGCAGGAAATCAAACTGGGGATTCGCCCCGAAGCAGAAGCACTAGGGCTTTCGTTGGCCGACTTGGCCCGGCAAGTACGCCAGGGTTTTTACGGCGAAGAAGCGCAGCGCGTGCCTCGTGGTCGCGAGGATATCAAGGTGATGGTCCGATACTCGGAACAGGAGCGTCGTCGGCTAGATACGCTTGAGAACATGCGAATTCGCACGCCACAAGGGGCCGAAGTGCCGTTTTCGAGCGTCGCCGTCGTCGACAAGGGGCGCGGCTACGCAACAATTCAGCGTGCCGACCGCCGTCGCGTTGTGACTGTTTCGGCTGATGTCGATGACGTGTCAGCGAACGCCAACGAGGTGCTTGCCAGTGTGGCGAAGTCTATTTTGCCGCAGCTTACGTCCGACTATCCCGGCCTAGACTTTTCTTTGGAAGGAGAGCAGCGCGAACAAAGGGAGACACTCGGGGCGTTGGGGCGTGGCTTCTCGATTTCGCTTCTTGTGATCTACGCCTTGATGGCGATCCCACTGCGTTCCTATATCCAGCCAGCTATTGTCATGAGTGCAATCCCGTTCGGAGTCGCGGGTGCGGTTCTTGCGCACTTCCTGTTGGGATTGGCGGTGAGTTTTCTTTCGGTGTTCGGGATCATCGCGTTGGTGGGCGTCGTGGTGAACGACTCTTTGGTTTTGACGGACTACATCAACCGTAAACGTGCCGAAGGAACAGACATACTCGAGGTTATTCGAGATTGTGGGGCGGATCGTTTTCGGCCGATTCTCTTGACCTCAATGACCACGTTCGCCGGGCTTGTCCCTTTGCTGCTGGAGCGAAGCCTACAAGCGCAGTTCTTGGTCCCGATGGCCGTGTCGCTCGGTTTCGGCGTGGTTTTCGCCACGTTCGTGTCGTTGGTGTTCGTCCCCTGCGCGTATCTGATTCTGGAAGATATACGCGAAGCATCTCTGCGGTTGCGGTCGCGGCTGACCCGTCGCGATGCCGGGGCCGCGTCTGTCTAAGTCACTAATCGCCCACTGCTGAAATGCGTCGCCCGCGAAGTGGGCGCAGCCCGGAGAATAAGACTCAGACTTTGCGTTGGGTGGGGGTTAGCCAAGAAAGCAGCGCAGGCAATACGACCAGATTGGCGAGCAGCATGTAGGCCATGCCGATTGTCAGCAGCGTTCCGAGGCTCGCCGTGCCTCGATGTTGCGAGAAAGCCAGGCTGGCGAAGCTAGCCATGGTCGTTAGCGAGCTGAATACCACCGCGCGCGCCGTGCTTGTGTGCAGGACGTCGGGACCGCCCAGGCCGGCCATTCTGTGCCGGTGAACCAGGTGAATTCCGCTGTCGATTCCCATTCCGAACAGCAGCGGCACGACGACGATGTCTGCAAAATTGATGGGGACCCCGATTTCTACCGAGGTTGCCGCTATCCATGTTGTTGCCAGCAGAAGCGGGGCCAGAGCCAGCGCCATGTCGCGGGCGCTGCGCCAAAGTAAGGTAAGAAAAATCGCGATAGCAACGAGCGCGACACCCAGTGCCTGGAACAGTGAGGCCACCATCGCCCGTCCGGTTTCTACGATGAGAATTGCCGGGCCGGTCGCTTGCGGAGCGGCCGATCTGACCGCGTCTGCGAACAGCGCCAGGTTCTCTCGCTGATTGAGGTCGATCGAAGGGTAGACTTCCAAGCGCCGTTCTCCGCTCGGGGCGAGAAAGCGTTCGCGCAGGTCCAGCGGCAGGTTCATTTCTGCGATTGGTGCTGAGGGTAGGGCCGTTTTGAGGTCCGCGATGAGGCTCTGGATGTCACCAAGGAGTTGGCGCTCGAGTGTTTTAAGCCCGGCGGCCGGGTCGTCGCTGGCTTCCAGTCGAGCCAGTGCTCGTTGCACGCTTCCGTAGAAAGACGACAGGCCAGTAGGGAGTGTGCCCTGTGCGGCAAGGCCGTCGATTACTACAAGCGCCCGCCGCAACGACGAAAGGCCATCGTCGTCTCGTGTTGATTCATGCTGGTGGCGAACAGCGGGGAAGTTGGCAATGGCGCCGCGCAACGGCATCCCAGCGGCATCAAGCAGTTGCGCGTTGGCGGCGGCCAGCATGTCATCTAGCGGCGGTGTCGGGCGTTCTTCATCAAGGATTGCACGAATCCGAGTGAATGCTGCGAGTTTTTCCCGTTGATCGAGCGGCAGAAAGTCGTCGATGGCTACCGTGTACTCGACTTCGGGAAGCGCTTCTATTCGTTCCGTCAAGGCGTCAAGATCGGCGTCGGCACGTACAAGGATCTCTGCGTTCCACGGTGCAAGCTCAACATCGCTGAGCAGTGCCCGCATTGTTTGTACGGACTCCGCAGCAGGGTCTCTTACGTTGAGTGGATCCGAATCAAACCATACTTTCGGTAAGTACATCGCAGCGATAATGCCTGCCGCTGTAGCTACCGCGCATACGGTCCGAGGGTAGACCACGGGGAAACTCGGTAGGTTTAGCAGCATCACGTTGCGACGCCGTCGATCACGCTTGCGCGGCGCTGTTCCACCGGCCAACACCAAGATCGCTGGAAGAACTCCCAAGGTTGCGGCTAACGAAAAGAACATCCCTGTTCCCGAGATGAGTCCTAGTTCGGCGACTCCGGCGTAAGGGGTGGGGAGGAACGCATAGAAACCGATAGCCGTGGTCAGCGCGCAGAGCACGAGCGAGCTACCGACTGAACGTCCGCTTTCTGACAACGCCGCGCGCAGCGGCACACCGCGGTCTCGTAGTTCCCGGTAGCGGACCCCGAAATGGATGCCAAAATCCACACCCAGGCCGATAAACAGCACGGCGAAAGCCATCGACAACAGATTCAAATGACCTACGGCCAATGCTGCGAAACCGGCGGTCCAGATAAGCCCGAGGAGCAGTGTGGTGGCGATCGCCAAGACCAAACGTGCGGAAAGCAGGGTCGCTAAGAGAAGAGTTGTGACAAGTGCGAAAGACCCGGCTGCTGCGCCAAAGACTTCACGCTTGGCTAAAACCAGCTCTTCTGTGATCAGCGCTAGGTCTCCCGTGATGCGAACGTCGATGTCCTGCCCGAAACCGAGAGCCTTGACCGCATTGCGCACGGCGGTCATGGCTTCGCGCGCGGGTTGCAGGGAAGCGAAATCCAGAACCGGCTGCACGAGTATGATGTAGCGCGTGCGGCTTTCGTCTTCCGGGGCGGCGCTGAGTATCCAATCGCGCCATGCTGGTGGTGTCGCGTTGCCGTCTAGCCAGGCGTTCGTTGCCAACGCCAATTGCGACATCACTAGGTCGATCGAGTGGTCGGGCCCTTCTTCTTGCGATGGTTGCCCTTTCGCCAAAGTGGCGGTCGTCAGGAGTCGCGCCAGGCTCGGGTCGGCGGCTAGCGCGGAAAGCAGCGGCGTTGCCGTCTGGATTCGTTGCTCGATCGCAGTTAAGGCCGGGATGTCAGCATAGAAGAGCGCGTGGTCTTCGAAGAAACTTGAGATCTGGGGGACGAACACATGCCGGATGCGGCTTTGGTCTTCTGCGAGTTTGGCGGCCAGCGCCAGCGTTGCATCGCGCGCCGCGTCGGGTTCGGTGGCGTCGATCACCAGCACCAGGTTGTCCTGGAGGACCGGGAACGTCTCCGCGAGTTCCAGCGCCGCTGCTCTGAAGGGGAGCTGCGGCGAAAGCATCACGTTCGGGTCGGTGTTGATCACCAGCCGCGTCGCTGTGGCCCAGCAAGCGCCGATTGTGATCAGGCCCGCAACGAACAGCACGCGCCAGGGCGCACGCTGCGCCGCATCAACCACCATTCCGGCGAAGCGACTTACAGCGTTTTCAATTCGGCTGGGCATACTTGGAGCGGTGTCATCTTCACCAATTCTCTACGTCAGGCCTTCGCGAAAGGCATCGAAGGCTATGGGCGCAGGGCAAGTTAGACGCGACCAATGGTATGATCAACGGCGTCGGGGCGCGCCTATGTGCACGACTGGGGCCGCAGGCCCGCCACGCGCATCGCTGCGGTACTGTGTCCGTGAGAAAAGATCTCATGCCCGAAAACGAAAACAGCGCCACCACCGACCCTTGGGGAGAATCGGCCACCCGCTTCTTCTACGAGCTGACCCCGGAACGGGTGCTGGATGCGGTAGACGAGGCGGGCCTAGCTACCACCGGTCGGTTCATCGTCTTGAACAGTATGGAAAACCGCGTCTATCAGGTCGAGGTCGAAGACGGAGAGGACGAGACGCGCTTCGTGGTCGCAAAGTTCTATCGGCCGGGGCGCTGGTCGCAGGAGCAGGTTCTGGACGAACATCGGTTTCTGGCCGACCTGACAGCAGCAGAGGTTCCTGTGATTGCGCCGCTGGCCTTCCCCGAGGGCCACACGCTAGCCTTCCTGAAGGAACTGGGTATTTATTTTACCCTGTTTCCGCGCGTAGGGGGCCGGGCTCCCGAAGACCCGAATCATGAAACGATGGAACGGTTGGGCCGATCGATCGCACGCCTACACGCTGTTGGTGAAACTGGTGATCGCGGTTCCCGGTTACAACTTGACGTTGCCACGTACGGGTTGGGAAATCTGGCGGAAATTGTGTCCGCGGGGGTCCTTCCGGCCTCGGTGCAAGGGCGCTACACGAGCGTGGTCGAGCGCCTGTGTGGACAGATTGAACCGCTGTTCGCCCGAGCAAGTGTCTTGCCGCGCATCCACGGGGACTGTCATGTGGGAAACATCCTGCTGGCGAACGACACGTTCTTTTTCCTAGACTTTGACGACATGCTTGCTGGGCCAGCGGTCCAGGATCTGTGGCTATTGTGCTCCGGGGATGAGCCGGAAGACCGTGCCCTTCGAGAGAGCTTGATTGATGGGTATGAGCAATTGCGGCACTTCGACCGGCGTGAACTCGTGCTGATCGAGCCCCTGCGAGCCCTGCGTATGATCCACTTTGCGTCCTGGATCACACGGCGTCGTGCCGACCCGGCGTTCGTACGAGCCTTCCCTGATTTTGGCACTGACGGCTGGTGGGAGATCCAGACTGCCGACCTGGAAGAGCAGGTGACGCGCATCGGCCAGGCTACTGACGCGGTCGTCTCCGGAAATCGTTAAAGGGGGTAACTTGCAGATGCAGTCGGGTGGGGGGAGCTTTGAGGACTACGCCGAGTCGAGGCGCCGCATTGTTTCCCTTGCAGATCGTCCAAGGAGCCCAGGCTTTCATGAACCGTTTTCCGACCACCACTGTCTCTCCCTTTATATCCGTCTTCTTTTTCTTAGCCGCCCTAGTCCTGGTGCCCGCCGTTGGGCATGCCGTGCCTGCCGTCGGTGACACCGCACCAGCGTTCCAGCTGCTTGGGGCCGACGGACGCGAGCACTCGCTGGCCGAATCCGACGGAAAGATCGTCGTTCTGGAATGGCTCAACCACGGGTGCCCGTTCGTTCGAAAGCACTATGAGTCGGGCAATATGCAGTCGCTGCAGAAGAAGTACACGGGGCAGGGAGTGATCTGGTACTCGATTGTCTCTTCGGCACCCGGCAAGCAGGGCCATTGCGAGACAGACGAGGCCGCTGCTCAGGAGATTGATCATGACTCGGCGGCAAGCGCCGTGTTGTTGGATCCGGAAGGTGTCGTGGGTCGTGCCTATGGAGCGCGGACGACTCCCCACATGTTCGTCGTCGCTGCTGATGGCAAGCTCGCGTACAAAGGTGCGATCGACGACACGCCGTCGGCCGACCCGAACGATGTCGCTGAAGCCAAGAACTACGTCTCTGCGGCTGTGGACGCTCTGCTCGCCGGTGATGCGGTTGCCGAAGTGACCACTACCCCCTACGGCTGCTCGGTTAAATACTGACCGACAGCGAGCCCGCGCCTCTACGCCTCTAAATCTCTACATGACAGCGAAGTAGTTCTCCACCGCGGAATCCATGGTTTCCGCTGCGAGCTCCAATGGTTTCTCATTATAGTGACACCAGCTCTTGGCCTGCAGCAGTAGGTCGCGTGGGTGGCAGGAGCGAAAATTTCGCTCCGCTTTTCGAAAGTGGGTCTCAATCAAGTATTCGAGCACTTCGGGGTTGGGTTTGAAGCCGAGTCCCGGTGCCACCAGTGCGAAGATTTCTCGAAAATGCTGCTCCGTGGGGTCACCAACTTCGATTTTGTAAGGGATGCGGCGAAGAAACGCCTCGTCGACTAGGTCACGTGGCTCAAGGTTGGTCGAGAATACGATCAACTGATCAAAGGGCACTTCGATTTTCTTGCCACTGGCCAAACTTTGGAAATCGTAACGCTTTTCCAACGGTACGATCCACCGGTTGAGCAAGTCAGTTGTCGGCATGCGTTGGCGCCCGAAGTCGTCGATGACGAAGCAGCCGCAGTTACTTTTCATCTGTAGAGGCGCTTCTGAAACGTTGGTCTCGGGGTTATGCCGCATCTCAAGCTGATCCATGGTCAGCTCGCCACCAATGACTACGGTTGGGCGTGCAATGCGCACCCATCGCGCGTCTTCCTCAGATTCGCCAGGGACCAGATCGTTTGGGCTGTCTTCGACAAGATCGTGCAGGACCGGATCGAAGAGCCTGATGATTTCGCCTTCAACCGAGATCGCTTTCGGGACCCAGATGCTGGTGCCGAAGCATCGCGTGATGCGCTCAGCGATACTCGTTTTACCGTTGCCGGGAGAGCCGTACAGGAACATGCCGCGACCCGAATTGATAGCCGGTCCGAGGCGATCGAGCATGCTTTTGTCGAGCACCAACTCTTCAAACGCAGCGCGTAGTTCGGTTGCGGTGATGCGCTGCTTGGTCAGACTCTGCGCGGCGACCGATTCAATGTAGTCGTTGAGCGGAACGGGTGCGACGTCGGCGTAAGTCGAGACTTTAAGGTAACGTCGAGCACGCTCGGAACCGAGGTCGGTGGGGATGTACTCGTAGTCTCCCATCGCGGCGGTTTGTCGATAGGCGACCAGTATTTGCGATTTGAATCGCCCAAGCTCGGGCTCCAGCAATCGAAAGGGGAGTCCGAGACGCTCGGCCATTCTACGCCCCGACATTGCGCCGCGAGTGTAGAGCAGTTTGGTGACGAGCCGTTCGATGTCTTCACTGGTCAGTCCGGCGTCTTCCAGTGAGTCTGGTCGGCGAGGAGCAAACTCTCCTGAAACACGGCTCGCGTTTCTGTCGGCGGAACTGCGATAGCTAAAGACCGCGGGCGACTCCTCGGAGAAGCTCACCCTTGGCTCATCACGCGCCACGACCGGCCCAGCCTCAGGAGCAGCGCCTGAGGCGTCCGGGTCCTTCAGGATGCTCAGAGGCTCTTCGCCGTCGTTGGTGTCGTAAAGCGTGGACGGGTTAGAGCTTTCCGCTCCCATGATGCCTTCCTCAGCCGTTCCCGAGCCAGCTTAGAACTGGTGGCAGCTGGTAACATTTCCCACGGCTGACCGCCGATTAGCAACCACTGTCGAAAAGGCCGCGAAAATAGGCCGTTAAGAACGTGCCGGGGCTGGTTCAAACCCGGCTCTGCAAACACGGGCATGCCGCCTCGGTGGGCGCCTAACCGGCTTCGGGGGCGTCCGGTGCCGGATCCTTGGGGGCCTCAGGCTTGTTGCCAATGGTCGGCGAGGCTTTTTCCATACTGCGAAGCAGCGAGTCCGGGCTCGAGGTGTCGTAGAAGTAGAGATAGTTCGGACGATCTTCGTGGATGTCCTTTAGAGTGCCGTCGGGCTCTAGGAAGTAGGTGCGCGGAATGTACTCGCCGTCCGGAGCGTGCTTCGCCGAGATCGCCTTATTGGCGTCACGCTCAACGTGAATCATGACGAACTCTTTCGATTTCTCGACCACTTTGGTGTCGTGGAAGATCTCGCTGAAGCGCGTGCAATGTGGACACCACTCGGTGTAAATGACCAATAGCACCGGTTTGCTGGCTTGTTTGGCTTCAACCAGGCCGTCTTCGTAGGTCTTCCAGGCGATTCCTTTGTCGTTCCAGTCGCCACCAGCCTGAGCACTGGCGGCCATACTCAATACTGCGAATACAGAAATAGCGGCGGTTCGACAGATTCGGCTCAAGTTCATCGTTGGCCTCCGGGCCGATGGTTGCGGCCAGTTGGGGCGTTCGGGACTCCAATCAAGTCGTCACAGCTACCACCGATCACGGTCTAGCGGGAACGTCGTCGCCCGGATCGGGGCCGAAGGGTTGCCCTCAGTGCGTAGGCTAGACCGGCGCATTGGCAAGATGTTCTGCCTCTGGCTACGGTCAGCGCTGCATGGCTCGGCACGACGCTGCACGGGGAATCTCTTGGCAAGTAACACGATCTACGACGCAATTATTGTAGGGGCCGGTGTCTCCGGATCCTTCATCGCCCGTGAACTGACCGATGCGGGAATGAAATGTGTACTGGTGGAAGCCGGGCGGCACTACGCCCCGGACCAGTACCCGACCAACGAGCTGGACTCGAACGCTCAACTTTATTGGGGCGGCGGGGTCGAGCTGAATACCGATGCCTCGATTGGTTTCCTTCGCCCGCGCGCGGTGGGGGGTGGGTCGGTCGTCAATCAGGCCCTGCTTGATCGCTTCGACGACCTGGCTTTCGACGAGTGGCGCGACGTTTCTGGGGTGGATTTTCTGTCTCGTGAGCAGATGGATCCCTACTACGATCGTGCTGCCGAGCGTTTCGAGATGCGCTCGGTCCCCGAGGAATATCGCAACGGCAACGCCGAAGTGTTTCGCACCGGTTTCGAAGCCAACGGCTACCTTAGTGCTCCGTTAATCCGAGCGCAGCGTGACTGCCGGTTCGATCGCGGAAATTCATGCATCGTTTGCTTGGCCGGCTGTCCGATCTCGAGCAAGCAGTCTACATCGACGAGTGTGCTTCCGGCCGCCTTTGAAAATGGCCTTGAACTGGAGAGCGAGTTTGAGGTTGGCCGTGTCACGTCGCGGCCAGATGGTGTCGAAGTGCAAGGGCGCGATCGCCATGGTGAAACGCGTAGTCTGCGCGGCGCGCGACTGATTCTGGCCTGTGGGGCGATTGGAAATTCTCAGCTGCTTTTGGCCTCCGGTTTCGGCGATAAGCTTCCAGCGTTGGGGCAAAACTTCTGGACACACCCGCAGTATATGCAGCTCGGCATCTTCGACGAGCCGGTGGACGCACAATACGGGCCGATGCAATCGTACAAGAGCGCTGATCCGGGGTTTCGTCGTCGCGGGTTCAAACTCGAAAACGTGTACGCACCGCCCGTGGCGTTGTCGATGCTGTTGCCCGGATTCGGTCGGCGACACCAGGACGCGATGCGACTGCAGCGCCACTACGCATGTATCGAGGTTTGTGTGCGTGACACTTCCCCTGGCCGGATTCGCGTCGCCCGTAACGGACGTGCCACGATCACGAAATCTTTGAACGACGAGGATCGCCGCCGTCGCGATCGCGGGCTGGACGCGATTCGCAATATTTTCCACGCCACCGGAGTCAAAGAGATTGTCTCTGGTAGCATTGCGATTGGGCTTCACCTTATGGGCGGTTGTGGCCTGGGGACCGACTCGGGCCGGTCTGTCGTCGCCCCCGATTTCCGTGTTCATGGTTTGCCCAACGTCTGGGCTGCCGACTCAAGCATCTTTCCGACTTCGCCGGGGATCAATCCTTCCTACACGATCATGGCGCTGGCGCTTCGTGGCGCTGATTCCATCGTCGCAGGTGCACGCTGATGTCTCGTTATCTCTCCCCGGTTGCGATCGCGGGACTTAACCGTCTCGGTGATGTTTTGGTTCCAGGTGACGGCGATTTGCCACGGTTTTCCCGCTCGGGCGCAGCGGCCGAAGTCGATCGCATGCTCGATGGCATGCACAATGATGACCGCAGCGGCCTAAAGCTGCTACTCACGCTTTTCGGCTTGCTCCCGCGTTTTCTCGTCCGTGTGATTTACGCTTGCGCCGATCGGGGTAGGCATTTCCCGGGCGTGATTGGTGCCCCGTTTCGCCTCGTTCATTTGGGGACGAAAGGTTTGATCATGACCCTATATTGGAGTGATGCGGCCGCCGCTGCGGATTCGCATGATGTGATTGGTTTCAAAGCTCGAGTCGTGCGCGACGATGAACCGGCGATTGCTGAGGTCGTGCGCAAGCCAGCGCCCGAACCGTTGGTGCCCGCCGATGCCAGCGCTGCTCGTGGGGCAATGCTGCGCGCTCGGGCTGGTGCCGTTGCGTTGGCCCGTCTTACGATGC
The DNA here is from genome assembly GCA_047611725.1 of Binatia bacterium. Lineage (GTDB taxonomy): Bacteria > Desulfobacterota > Binatia > UBA1149 > CAITLU01 > JBLFWR01. The sequence continues at coordinate 51,579 of JBLFWR010000005.1, forward strand.
CTGAGCGAGTTCGCTACGTCCGCGAATTGCGGCGTGTGGTTTTGGCTCGCCGCGAAGAGATCATCTCTCGCATTCAAGCTGACACGGGGAAGACGCGCAGCGATGCGCTCATTTCCGAAGTGTACGGGGCGCTGGAAAACCTTGTGTGGCTGGAAGGCCACGGTCCGCGGCATCTTCGCGATCACAAAGAGCACACGCCTCTTGCGATGTTTGGTAAGGGGTCGTGGACCTGGTTCGAACCGCTGGGCACCGTGCTGGTGATTTCGCCGTGGAACTACCCCTTTTACCAGGCGTTGGTGCCGATCGCATCGAGCTTGCTTACGGGCAATACGATCGTTTACAAGCCGTCGGAATGGACACCTCTGGAAGGTTTGCTCGAGGACATCTTGTCGGAGGCGGGCGTCCCCGCGTCATGGGTGCAGATCGTATATGGTGACGGCGCGGTTGGCGCCGAATTGATCGCCGAGCGACCCGACAAAATATTCTTCACCGGTAGTACTCGCACCGGACGCCGCATTCTCGAGGCTGCTGCACCTGCGTTAATCCCTGTGGAGCTCGAGCTTGGTGGTAAGGATGCGATGATCGTCTTCGCCGATGCCGATGTTGGCCGGGCGAGTGCCGGTTGCGCGTGGGGCGCACTGACGAACACCGGGCAATCATGTACTTCCGTCGAGCGCGTGTATATCGAACGGCCGATCTATGATCGTTTTCGCGATGCTCTGCTCACTGAAGTGGGGCGCGTCAAGCAGGAAATCGACACCGACGGCGATGCCGATATCGGCGCGATGACCACTGACTTTCAAGTCGATATCGTGGCTGCGCAGCTGGCTGACGCGCGCGCCAATGGCGCCGTGATTCATATGGCGAAAGAGTGGGACGGCCATTCGCGCATGATTCCGCCAATCGTGATCGAAGGCGTAGATGACGGCATCGACGTTGCCGCCGAAGAGACATTCGGGCCCCTGATCACCCTGTTCCCTTTCGATTCAGAAAGTGAGGTTGTGCGCCGTACCAACGACTCACCCTACGGGCTGACCGCCAGCGTTTGGTCGCATGACGGCAAACGAGCCGAGCGGGTCGCCAGAGCTTTGGCCGTGGGCGGCGTGTCGATCAACAACGTGATGATGACCGAAGGCAATCCGGCGCTTGCGTTTGGTGGAGTCAAGTCTTCGGGCTTTGGCCGCAACAAAGGAGCGGCCGGTCTTCACGGGTTCTGTAACGTTAAGTCGGTACTGATCGACAAGGACTCGAAGAAAATCGAAGCCAACTGGTATCCGTATACCACGCAGAAGTATGGTTTGTTTTCCGAGATGACGGGCGCCCTGTTTGGCGAAGGCCTTGCGCGTTGGGTCCGTTTCGCGCGCGCCGGGTTGAAGTTGGAAAAATACGCGGACGAAGCGGGTAAGAAGGGCCGTGGAAATCTCTAAGCAACAGGGCAGTGATCCGTGGGAGTACGAGGTTGTGCGCGAGGTTCTTCGCGACGAGCCGCTTCCGGCGATGATCGTTGATCTGGATGTCCTTGACGCGAACGTCGAGCGAATCGCAGCACTGCCTCTGAGTCGGCAAAAGTTTTTGCGTATGGCCACCAAGTCGGTGCGCGTCCCGGATCTCATCGTCCACATCCTGAAGGCAGGCGGAGCGAATTTTAGGGGAGCCATGTGCTTCAGTGTTCCCGAAGCCGAGTTTTTGGCACGAGAATACGACCTGGATGACCTGCTGATCGCCTATCCTACGGTACAGAAGAGCGACCTCGCCGCGTTTTCCAATCTCACGGAAGACGGGCGCAACGTGACGCTCATGATCGATTCGCCCGCGCATGTCGAGATCCTTTCGAGCTTCGCGCGAAGCGTCGGCGCCAACAGGGCCCTTCGTGTGGCCATCGATTTGGACATGTCATGGCGCCCCCGAGGTATGCACATTGGGGCCAAGCGTTCTCCGGTCAGAACCATCGCTGACTTTGAGCGAGTTCTCGATGCGGTACTGGCTTGTAAAGAGCTGCGGTTGGCTGGGTTGATGGGTTACGAGGCGCAGGTTGCTGGGCTGGGAGATGCGAATCCCTTTGCTCCGCTGCAAAACGGGGCGAAGCGCTTCATCAAGAAGCAGTCTGTCGCTGACGTTGCTGCCAAGCGCGGCGCGATCGCCGAACTCGTTTCCCGACGTGGAGTAAATCTGGAGTTCTTTAACGGTGGTGGAACCGGTTCATTGCCGACCACGATTGAAGAACCCTGGTTGACCGAAGTTACGGCTGGTTCCGGTTTCCTCCAGTCCCACCTGTTCGACTACTTCATCTCGAATCACAATCAGCCGGCCTTCGCTTTTGCCCTGCAGATTACCCGAATTCCCGAGCCCGGCATGGTGACCTGCCAATCTGGTGGCTTTATCGCTAGCGGTGAAACGACCGCTGACAAAGCGCCCGTGATCTTTCGACCGCAAGGCTTGCTGCCCACCCGTTCCGAGGCGTTTGGCGAAGTGCAGACTCCGATGACAGTGCCCGAGGGCTGGCGTGATCGTCTTGGATTGGGAGACCCGGTTTTGTTGCGACCGTCCAAGGCCGGTGAGATCGCCGAACGCTTCAATCACTATCTCTTAAAGCGGGGGAGCGAGATCGTTGGACGCGCGCCCACATATCGCGGCCTTGGTCGTACGTTCTACTGACGCTGTGACGGCCGATTACCGTGTTCGGTCCGCAGTAGCCGCGGACCTCGTTTATGTACCCGAATTGGAACGCGCAGCTGCAATCGCCTTCGAGCCTTGGGGGCTTGCCCAGGCTTTCGCCGCCGAGACCATCGATTCCCGAGAGTTGGAGCTAGCGATTGTGGAGCAGCGGCTACTGATCGCTGCTGAGGACAACGACATCCCTGTCGGGTTCGCGTTCATCACAACGGTCGAGGGTCAACCCCATCTGGAAGAGCTCGACGTTGCGCCTGAGCATGGCCGTCGCGGCATCGGCAGTCGTTTGGTCGAGGCAGTGTGTGTGGCGGCGAAAGCCCAGGGCTCCACGCGGGTCACGCTCTCCACCATGCGCGATGTTCCATTCAACGCCCCGTTTTACGCACGTCTGGGCTTTGAGGTTATTGAAGAAGAAGCGGCAACTTCAGGGCTTCGGGCCCTGCGAGACGATGAGAGGGCTCGCGGACTTGACGTGCTTCCTCGTGTACTCATGATGCGCCGCCTAGACCTCGACTGAATCGACTGCAGCCCGAATGACGGGGCTGCGAACCGGAGAATCCATGGCCGCCAAGAAACCCGCTCGCCGCAAAGCCACGAAACAAACAGCGACTCTGCGTCGTAGCAGGCTTGTGTTCCTTCTCGCCGTGGTGGCAGTGGTGGTGTTCGGCCCACCATTGGGCCGCGCCGTTTTCGGCTGGGGCACCTACGAAGAATACTTACCGAATCACGGCAGTCCGATCGTGGTTGGGGATGGCTTGGCGCTTAACGTTCGCGAACGCGGAAGCGGGCCTCCAGTGGTGCTCGTACACGGCCTTCCGTCGAACGCCACCGACTGGTCGCGGACACCAGACCTACTCGCGGCGCGCGGTTTTCGCGCGATTGCCTACGACCGGGTCGGGTACGGCTATTCCAGTCGAGTGGAAGTCGGTAATGGCAACTACACGGTTGCGTCGAACGCCAGCGAACTGCTGGGTCTTCTCGATGCTTTGGGTCTCGAAAAGGCTATTCTCGTAGGTTGGTCGTACGGGGGTGGCGTTGTTCAGGCCGTGGCCGAACAGGCCCCAAACCGAGTTGCCGGACTGGTGTTGCTTAGCTCGGTCGGTCCCTCGTTTCAGTCTGACGACGATTCAATGAGTGGCTTGATGCGCAGCCCTTTGGCCGCGCCGTTGCTTTCGTGGATCGCTGCGGTGCCACCGTTGTCCAAGGTGTTGGTGTGGGACGGGTTGCGCGTTGCATTCGCGACGGAGGACGAGATTCCCGACGGTTGGTTGCCCTACACGCAGGCAATGATGGCGCTACCCGGAACCTTGGATAGTTACATCGCCGAGTTTCGTCGTCTCGACGCTTCAAGTTCCGACCCGAGCCAGTTGAAAACACCGACCCTGATTGTTCACGGCGCCGCCGATCGCTCGGTGTCGTTGAGTGTGGCCAAGGATCTTGAACAGCGTATCGCCGGTTCTAAGTTGGTGGTGTTCGGCGACGCGGGGCACATGATTCCTGTGACCCGGTCGGAACGATTGGCGGAAGAAATCGCGCGCTTCGCGGAAGGCAAGTTCTAGAAACCCAGCCCGAAAGTGCGTTTTGAGGGAGCGAAGCATGTAGCCCCGAGATGGAGCTACATGCCTCGCGTCAGCGCGTTAGGATGAAGGGGTTCAGCCTTCGTCGGGGCCGCTGTCAGTGTCAGCAGCGTCGGCAGCGGGTTTCGTCGCACCAACCTTCGCCAACTCGGCTTCGATGATTTTCTGAAAACTTTCGAACGGCTGGGCGCCAGTCAGCGTGCGTCCGTTGACGAAAAACGCTGGGGTTCCGTTCACGCCAACTGCAGCGCCGTCTGCCATGTCGGTGTCGACTTCGGCGGCGAACTGGCTGTTGCTAAGGCATTCGTCGAATGCAGTACGGTCCAGCTCGAGTTCGTCTGCGATTGCCGCAAACCGATCGTCAGACAGGCCTTCCGACGCGAACAGGCCGGCGTGATACTCCCAGTATTTTTCCTGGTCCTCTGCGCAATGCGCGGCCTGCGCCGCCTTGTGGGCGTTGGCGTGAAAATCCAAGGGGAAGTCACGGTGGAAGTAGCGAACCTTGTCTCCGTAAGTGTCGAGCACTTTCTCGATGGCCTCTTCACCACGCTTACAGAACGGACACTCATAGTCGCTGAAGCCGACAATCGTAATCGGGGCGTCAGCGCCACCGCCGCGCGGGGAGTGGCTACCAAGAGCGACCTCGACTTTCGGCGCTTCGAGCTTGACCTCGACGGCATACTTGTCACGAAGCTCGGTCAGGTAGACTTGAGCACGCTCGCCGGCTCCGCGGCTTTGTAGAAATTCGATGATCCGAGGGCGTAGCTCGTCGATGTTCGCATCCGGGCCGAGCTGACCTTTGCTTGCCTCGAATACCTCTAGAACCTCAGCCTCGTCCGGCTCGGTGACTTTCTCGACGATCTCAGTTTTCTCAAGCTGCTCTGGGGTAACCCCGAGGGCCTTGGCCTCCGTCTCAATGAGCCGAGCGGCAATCAGCCCTGACAGGCCGTTTTCCAGAATTTCGAAACGCTGATTGTCCAGCTCGGCGAGCTGGGGTTTCAGCTCAGCTACGAGCTCTTCCATCGTCACGGGCTGGCCGCCGACAGTCGCGACGATTTCGTCGGCGTGAAGGTTCGGGGCGAAGGACAGGGCGAAGGCGACGGTGGCCGCCATAAAGAACGCTTTCATGCAGGACTCCTGGTTGTGCGCAGCGGCAGTGGCAGCGTTGGCGACCACCCCGTACGCGGGAGATTGATAATCTTATGAAGATCGGTCGGGGCAGGATCGGAGTCAAGGCAGTGTCCTAAGCGCGTACTTGCCCCTGGGCTTTTGCTTGTCGGCTCCAGTTGGCGATGATACTTCGCTGATTCCGTGTCGACTCCTCCTCGCCTTGCCGTACTTGCTGCGCTCGCAACTGTACTTTCGTTGACCATTTGGCTTCCTGGCTGCACGCGCGACGCCCGCCCGAGCGTCCTGGTTGTTACGATCGACACCCTACGGGCAGACCACACATCGGCCTACGGCTACTCGGTCCCTACGACCCCCGAGTTGGTTAGAATCGCGGCCGACGGGGTTCTGTTCGAAAGGGCCTACTCGATGACGTCAACCACTGGTCCGTCGCATGCCGCGTTGCTGACCGGGCGGTATCCCCGCTCAATGGGCGTGCTCAAGAATGGGCACATCGTCGATGATGACGAGCTGTTGCTGTCTGAGATCCTCGGCTTCCAAGGCTACCAAACGGCTGCTTTCGTGAGTTCGTTTCCTGTCCGCGCCAAGTTCGGATTCGATCAGGGGTTCGAACTCTTTGACGAAAGTTTCAGTCTGGAAGAAAGCTCCTTGGGCAGCCCCAGCTACAGGCGTGGGCGGAACCGCATTGCTCAGTATACGTCTAGGCGGTTTCTGTATTGGCTTCGTACTACCGACGGCGGGCCGTGGTTTTCCTGGGTCCATTTCGTGGACCCGCATTCGCCCTACAAAGCACCCGACAAGTTCGAAGCGCAGTGGCCGCCCGGCACGAGCGGTTTGGTAAAGAAATACGACGAGGAAATTCACTACGCCGACAGTTGGTTGGGCAAGATCTACGACGAGGCGTTGGCGGGTGCCGGGCCGGGCGGTCTCTTGTTCGTAGTCACATCGGATCACGGTGAAGGGCTTGGCGACCATAAGTGGCTGGGGCACGGTGTGAATCTGTACGAAGAAGCCGTTCGGGTTCCAATGGTTGCGGTTTGGAAAGGTCATTTTGAAGCCGGAACCCGCGTCATCGAGCCGGTGTCACTCATCGATGTTCTGCCCACAGTCCTGGCCGCGGTGGGTGAGGCGGTTCCGGAAAACGTGGACGGGCAAGGGTTGTTTGGCGCCCATCGCACGCTTGATCGTCCGATCGTGTTGCAGCGACGCAGTTACGCCTCAAATCGCGATCAAGGCCACGACGTTCAGGGCGACCTGATGGGGGTGGTGCAGTGGCCACAGAAATTTCTGGCCGTTTCGGGTGGCCCTGCGGAGCTCGAAGCGCCGGACTCGGGCCGACTCGACGATACTGAAGGGCGTCATAGTGATGGGCGTGAACTTTACGATCTCAGTGTTGACCCGCGCGAGAAGGATAACATCGCCGCCGATCGACCGCGGCGTGTGCACACGTTGGTCCGTGACCTAGCGCGTTGGCAAGAGGCAACGCCGGAGCCGGGCCATGAGCAAGCCGATCTAAGTGAAGATGATAAGCGGCACCTTCGCGCTCTCGGCTATGTAGACTGAGTACGCGGCTGGCGTTTTTCGCCTTGGTGTTTCGGCGCTTGTTGGCTGGCCATCCACTTCAGATGTTCGTCTTGGAACGGGGACAGACGTGGAAGAAGAATGGGCAGTGCCACGATGCTCATTAACCAACCAACCGCTACCGCAGAGCCAGCAACCATTGCGACCTGAGGTGTTGCCGTCCAAGCCAATCCCAGGCTTGCTGCGGCCAGTGCGGCGGCATTGATCGTCACAGTTGGTGCGGCCAATCGAAAACAATGGCGGTTCGCGGCCGCTGCCCGTCCGGTCGTTACGTAGGCGCGGCGAAAATGCGTCAAGTAGTGGATGGCGCCATCACCAGCCACAGCGGCAACCAACGGAATCGAAAGCAGTCCCAGCCCCGACGGTACGACGCCAATGTTCGCCGCCGTGGTGAGGTACGTAAGCAGCGATACCGCTACCGGAAGAGTGGCCAAAGCTGCTGCGCGGCGGTTGCCGAACAGGAACATCGTGACCCCTAGCATTGCGGCGGTTGCAGCGACCGAGAATTGTGCCGCCGGAAAGTAAGAGCGGTCGATCGCTGCGAGTCCACCAATCAGGGCACACAGTCCGATGGTCAGCACGACCGCCAGCTGCTTGCGCCAGTTCTGGATGCCCTTGGCGAACTGATTCCGACGTCGATCCCGTGCAAGAAACTGTTCTCGTTCGTCACGAGTAGGGCGAGGCAGGTCTGGGCCGTAGGAAAGCCAGGCGGGCAGCACTGCGAGCGTCAATAGAATCGTTGCCGAAACGCAAGCAGCGGTGAGAACAGAGGCGGTCGTTAGCGTATTTGGCTCCAAGGCCGAGGCTGCCAGAACGATCGCCGCAGCTGCTACTGCCGACGTCAAAACCGGGCGCCCGGCGAGTTCTACTGCATCGGCAACGGCGCGGCGCCGGTTGCCAACCCGTTGCATGCCGTGTTGAAAAATGGCGAGCAAATGGCTGGAGGCACTACAGGCTAAGATCAGCGCGATTGTGATCGCCAGCAGCGCTTCAGACGGAGCGGGGATTTGCGCGAGCCAAGGCAGGAGCGTCGCGACTGCGGCGATCGCGGCGACCGCGGCCATTGTCGCGGTCAGCGGCGCTGCCATGGCCAGCGGACTGCGAAGGCCCACTGCGAGGGTCAACGGCGCAAACACGAACGCGCTGGCGCCGTGCGCACTGCTGGATCCGGCAACCCAGGCTGAAGCGTCTGGTCTCATTATCACGTAGGCGCCGCTCGAAACGGCGACCACAGCCACGGCACTTACAGCGACGCTTGCACGTTTACGCAAAAGCGCAGCCGCAAACGTGCGCAACCAACGATCGAACCGGTCGCGTGCCACCGGAGGGCGTCGTCTACCGGGACGTGCGGGACGCGGCGGACGCGCTGCGTGACCTGCGGGCATCGAAGGCATGGAAGGCGCTCTTATCTCAGGCCCGCGTCGGTGCCCGGCGCTGCCAAGTCGATCTGTTCTTGTAGGCAATGGGGGCACAGACAGGTGATGTCGGGGGTCAGGTTAGCGAGTGCAGGCAACTCCATGCACCAACATTCGCTGCGGCCTGCGACTACGCCGCACGTAAACGGCTCATCACAACGGCTGCACCGGCTCGGGGATACCTGTGTTTTGGCCGGGGTGGGCGCTTCGTCGGTTTTCATCGGTTGGGTGGGCTTGTTCAGTGCTGCACGGTTAGTTTTGGTCGCTTGTGATCGCTCTCAGGCCAAAGCAGCTCTGGATCTACTAACGGTTGTCCCAACATGAGACCAGCGCATGCGGAAATTGTGCTCAGGGGTTCTCTACCTGATCGACGCGTTCCAGTTGCTTGGCAAACACCGCCGGATCGGAGGTAGGAAACTCACAATGGCCCTTTTCACAGACATACCCTGTCGTTCGTCCCTGCCTGGCGGTCTTGCCGGAAACCAAGGGGACGTCGGCGGCAAGTCGGGTTGTCGCGGCACCCGAAACCGTGCGGATGAGAACCCGGTGCGGTAAAAACCGCCGTCGTACTTCGTTGAGCAGTTCTTCATCATCGGCTTCAGCCGTTGGCTTGACGATGATGATTTCGGCAGGCGTGTCGCTGTAGAAGTCCAAGGCTGCGGCGAGCAACGGGGCTGATGTCGAACCGTGTCCGAGTGTCCCTGCGAAAGCGCCGAGGAGTTTCTCGGCTGAGTCCCGATAGGTTGAGCGTTGCGTGAACTCTTCGAGTCGAAGAAGGTTTAGCGCCGATACCGAGTTCCCCGATGGCTCGGCTCCGTCGTAGTACGGTTTGTCGCGTGCGATCAGTTGCTCGGCGTTTGCCGAGGTCGTGAAATAACCACCGCCGGTCTCGTCGAGATAGTTGGCATCCAATGCGGATTGCAGTGCGATGGCGGCTTCGAGGCGATGCGGGTCACCGGTGGCTTCGTAAAGATCGAGCAGGCCTGAAATCAGGTACGCGTAGTCGTCCAGGTAACCCAATGCCCCGCTGCGTTGGCCACCGACCGTGCGAGAGAGCTGCCCGAGGTCGTCGCGAGCGTTGGTCAAAATGAAGTCGGTTGCGCGCGTCGCAATTTGGATCCATTTCGGTTCGTTGAACGCCAAGCCGGCGCGCGCGAAGGCGCCGATCATCAGCCCGTTCCAGGACACGAGTATTTTGTCGTCGCGCAGTGGTGCCAGACGTTTGCTGCGAACCGCGTAGAGGTCGGCGCGTCC
>JBLFWR010000006.1:0-60257 GCA_047611725.1 Binatia bacterium
GGTCACCGCAACTACTGGGGCAAGAAGACATAAGAGTGGTGGTCGTCGTTGAGCTTGTTGTGGTCGTGCTTGTACTTGTCGTCGTGCTGGTGCTCGTGGTCGTACTTGTGGTCGTACTTGTGGTCGTGGAGCCAATCCCGGTATCGATATCGTACCCCATCAGGTCGAAGGCTCGCACGTCGGCGAAAGAGATCACGAAGACGGTCGCCGGACCAAGGGATGGATCCATCATCCCTAGAGTAGAACCCGTCAATTCGTCGTCACGCCAATGACTAGCTTGGCGGCCATCGCCCAAGTAGAAACCCGTTGACATCGGCACCTCCGGGTTTTCGATTTCATCGAAGTTGGCTGGCGCCCCCGGAACCAAGCTGCGTGGGTAACTCTGAAATTCACCAAGCGATTCCGGGTCTTCGCCCGAACCGCCCTCACTGAACCGATATAGGTCGATAACGTTCGGAGTGATGAACTCCGCCACAGCTCCCCGCGGCCCACCAGACAGAATCGACGCAGACTCCGGGCCTCCGAGAGCCTGATCCAGCACGTCCACAGCCGAAAGAAACCCCAGCGCGTGACCAATCTCGTGGGCGGCAACCGTTTCGAAATCAACGCTGCCCGGCGCGACGCCATCAGCGTTGTTGTAGTCAAAGTTGAAGCGAGTATTGAACACGATGTTGCCATCGCTCGGGCCAAACGTGTCATCGAGGCCGGTGAATCCTAACGCCTTCAAGTTCGGCTTCGTCGCCGCCAGGTTCCCACTAAGTGCATAGCCGATCGGCACCAGGGCCGTGAAACCCGCTTCCGAGGGCAACCAAGATGTGATGCCATCGTCGGGCTCTTGCAGTCCGTCGTTCACGACCTGGCCGCGAACCTGATCGAACGGCGCTTCCAAAACAACAGGCAAGGTCGAGCCAATAACGTTCGTATTGTCCTCCCCTAGATCGTCCAGATCGGCGACGATGTTCACGATAATGCCTGGATCAGAAATGAACGCTTCCCACTGCGCTGCCGCCCGTTCGAAAGCAGCCAGGGCCGCGCTGTTCGAAGCCAGACCGGGTTCGGCGTTAATGACGATCTCGAAGGGCGCGCCTTGGCGTGGCGTGCTGGCACCAACAACAAGGTCGGCGGCACCAATCAGAACCGGTGCGAACAAATAGCTGGGAGTTGCGGCCAAAGCGCAGGGCGTTCCATCAGAGTGCACCGCCGCTGCAACCGGTGACGGCATTGCGGTGAAAAACAAGAAACTGACCAGGACTGCGATCGAACAGAACAAACGGGGCATGGCGCACCTCTGGGAAACCCGGTTCGATAAGCGCCCCACCTCAACCGTTTGAGGTTTGGGGGTTGCCTATCAGTAAGCGACACAGGGCTCGTGCGACATGCATACGCGAAGCCTGGCGTCGCTGTCGAAGCCCACTCGCCCGACATCACGGATTGTAGCGGGCGTGCCGCAGGTCGGGTAGCTCAGCCGCGGAAAAAGACCAGAGATTGGTCAGCGAAGTCGATCACCGGAGCCCAATAGACCCCAAAAAAGATCGTTAGGAACACCAACGCACCCGCGAAAGCCATGTTGTAGTTGTCGACAACCATGACGGGGTCCGATTCTTGCGGCTGGTCGAGATACATCGCCCGCACGATGCGGACGTAGTAGTAAAGCCCGACGACCGAATTCCCAGCCGCAACAAGAGCCAAGAGCCACATCTCGCGCTCCACGACCGCAGCGAACAGGTACATCTTGCCCACGAAGCCAGCGAAAGGCGGCAACCCAGCCAGCGAGAATAGAAACACCATCATGGCGGCTGCGGGCAAGGCGCCTCCGCGCCACGCCAGGCCACGAAACGCTTCAATGTCTTCTCGGCCAGAGTTGTTAAGCACCATCAGAAGCACGACGAACGCACCCATGTTCATCAGGTAGTAAACCACCAGGTAGAACAGCATCGCACTCAGACCGGCGTCGGTCAGGACAACGAAACCCATAAGCAGGTAGCCAGCGTGCGCGATCGAAGAGTAGGCAAGCAGACGCTTGATGTTGGTCTGCCGCAACGCCGTCAAGTTGCCCAGGGTCATGGTGACCATCGCCACGACGGCGAGCATCGAAGGCCAATCGACTCCTGGCAGGGTCATCCAATTTCCGTCACCGAGCGGCTGGGACAGCCCCCCGTAGAAAAAGCGCACCATGAGTGCGATACCCGCGGCTTTGGAGCCAACTGATAGGAAAGCCGTTACCGGCAGTGGAGCACCTTCGTAAACGTCGGGGCTCCACATGTGGAAGGGAACCATCGCGATCTTGTATCCGAAGCCAGCCAAGGACAGCAGAATCGCAATAACCAGCAGGGGTCCTTCGATTGTCCCGCTCATGAGAGCAGTACCGATCTCGGAGTAGTCCAAAGAACCCGTAAGCCCATAAATCAGGCTCAGGCCGTACAGCATCGCGCCCGAGGCCACACCGCCATAAATCAAATACTTGAGTGCCGCTTCGCTGGAACGCTGCGAGTGGCGCAGGAAGCCAGCCAGAATGTAGGAAGTCTGCGAGACGAACTCGAGCGCCAAATAGGCCATCAACAGATTGCTGGCCGAGGCCATGTAGAACATGCCCAGCGTGCAGGCCAGCACGATCGCGTAATACTCACCGGGGTGCTGGCCTTCCAACTCCTTCGAACTTAGCGACATAAAAACTGTCGCCAACGCGGCAAGCCCAAGCACAATCTTGAAGAACACCGCGAAGCTGTCGACAACGACCATGCGATTGAAAAGCCAACCCGCCTCGCCGGCCAACATACCGGAAGCCAGACAGGCCAATCCGATGATCACCATCGCAAGCTCGCCGAGTCGCTCTTTTCGCGTGACCACGAGGTCGAGCATCAACACACTGACCGAGCCGAGGGCCAGGATAATTTCTGGCCACGAGTAGCCGAGCGACTCTACGTTACCGAGGTTCACTTACGCCTCCCTACGGAACCGGGATCGCGGGCTGCGACATGATCTGCGCCGTACCCGTGATGACCGTGTCGTTCAGAGCAACCAAGGTCGGATTGATCAGATCAAGCACTGCATGCGGGTAGACACCGAGGATGATCACGATGATCGCCAACGGAACCAGCATGATCAGCTCGCGTGTGTCCACGTCGGCCATGTCGGCGTACTTCTCGTTGACCGGCCCGAGCCAGACTCGCTGAAGCATCCAAAGCATGTAGCCAGCGGTGAGCACGACGGCGGAAGCTGCAATGGCCGCGAGTGCTTGGTTGTATTGCCAGGCACCGAGGAGAACCAAGACTTCGGAGATGAACGCCGATAGGCCTGGAAGCCCAAGGGCCGCGAAGAACGCGATCACCATGATGCCTGTGTACACAGGCATCACCGAGGCCAAGCCACCAAAACCGTCGATCTGACGGTGATGAGCCCGGTCATAAACCACGCCAACAATGATGAAGAGCATAGCCGTGACCGTGCCGTGGTTGAACATCTGAAGAACGGCGCCGTTGATGCCTTCAGAAGTCAGCGTCGCCATCCCGAGCATCACGTAGCCCATGTGTGAGATGGATGAGTACGCGACCAACTTCTTCATGTCGGTCTGCGCCAAGGCGCATAGTGCCCCGTAAATAATGTTCCAAGTTCCCAGAACCGCTAGGAACCAAAACGCCAGTTCACTGGTCGCGCCAGGGAAGATCGGGTAGCAGAGCCGCAAAATGCCGTACGTCCCCATCTTCAACAGTACGCCGGCCAGGATCACCGATATGGCGGTGGGCGCTTCAACGTGAGCGTCTGGCAGCCAGGTGTGAAACGGGAAGGCCGGAATCTTGATCGCGAAGCCGATAAACAGAGCCAACCAGCCCCAGTACTGCAGCCCCTGCGTGTAGTTCGGCGCGTTCTCCATCAACACCAGCATGTCGAAGGTGTGCGGATCGTTGGCGAAATAAAGTGCCAGCATCGCGATCAGCATCAGAACCGAGCCGACCAGCGTATAGAGGAAGAACTTAATCGCCGCGTACTCGCGGCGCGGGCCACCCCAAATGCCGATTAGGAAGTACATCGGCAGCAGCATGACTTCCCAGAAGATGAAGAAGAGGAAGAAATCTAGCGCGCAGAACACGCCGGTCATGCCAGCATCGAGCAGCAAGAACAGCATGAAGTAGCCCTTCACGCCCTTGTCGATCTTCCAAGCTGACAAGATGCAAATCGGACACAACAGCGTCGTCAGTAGCACCATGGTGACCGACAACCCGTCGATGCCCATTATGTACTGGACATTGAACGACTCGATCCAAGGATAACGAACGACGAACTGCATCCCAGTTTCGCTGCGATCGAAGTTGGCGAAGAGCCAAATCCCCATCAACAGCGGCGGAATCGTAAACGCCAACGCCGTCATCCGGATCAGGTTGTGCCGCTCTCGCGGCAACAGCATCACAGCGATCATGCCCGCAAGCGGGATGAACGTCATGTAAGTGAGAATGTTCTCCATCCGAATAGACTCCCGAAATCCTGCGGCTCTACCAAGCTCGCGCAAGCAGCGCGACGGTGACAGCCAGCATGATGACGTAAAGATAGGCGTTGATGCTGCCACTCTGCACGAGTCGCAACCCTCCGCCGGAACGATCAATAATCGCAGCAGTTCCGTTAACGAGTCCGTCAACGATGTAAGTGTCGAACGCCGCGTGGACGTTCGATATCACGCTAGTGACCCTGGCCACCCCGTTGACGATGCCGTCAACGACCGTTCGGTCGAACCACGACAGCGCACGAGCCAAAGCCAGCGTACCGGCCAAGAACGTACCGTAGTAGATCTCGTCGACGTAGTATTTGTTGAAGCTCAAGCGGTATGGCACACCGCCAGCAATTCGCGCGAAACGATCCGGATCCAACGACTTACGCGAATACATCAGCCAAGCCAGGAAAATCCCGCCCAAGGCCATGGCAATCGACGAAGCCATAAGACCGTACTCAACCATCGGGTCGTGGTCCCCATGGCCGCCACCGTGCGCCGCATCGGCGCTATGTGAAACTGCCTCAGCGTTGCTAGTAGCGTGGTCATCTACAACGGCGTGGCCAGTGGCGTGTGCATCACCATCGGCTGGCGCTGCATGCTCCACCGCGACCATCTGGTGTTGCCCCATGACGGGCTCAAGCCATTTTTCGAAATGATTGTTCCCGCCAAGAGCTGCGGGGATTCCGAGCCAGCCGATCGAAATCGCGCCCGCCGCCAACACGATCAGTGGAATCGTCATCGACGCTGACGACTCGTGGAGGTGCTCTTTGACATGCTCATCCGCCCGGCACTCGCCGAAGAATGTCATGAAGACCTGACGGAACATGTAGAAGGCCGTCATGCCAGCCGCCAGGAAGCCGATCGCCCAAAGTAACGGGTTCGCCAGCCACGCCTGCCAAAGGATTTCATCTTTCGAAAAGAAGCCCGCGAAAGGAGGAAGACCGGCAATCGCCAAGGTCGAGATAAAGAACGTCCCGAAGGTGATCGGCATGTAGTGCCGCAGGCCGCCCATATTGCGCATGTCCTGCTCGTGGTGCATGGCGTGAATCACGCTTCCCGAACCGAGGAACAGGCAAGCCTTGAAAAACGCGTGCGTAACCAGATGGAACACACCGGCGCCATAGGCACCGACGCCCATCGCCATAAACATGTAGCCGAGCTGGCTGACGGTCGAGTACGCCAGGACTTTCTTGATGTCGTACTGGGTCAACCCGATGGTCGCCGCGAACAGTGCGGTGGCAGCGCCGATGAACGCGATGATCTCCATCGTCACTGGCGCCATCGAGAACAGAAAGTTCAGGCGGGCGATCATGTAAACGCCGGCCGTGACCATCGTCGCCGCGTGGATCAACGCTGAAACCGGGGTCGGGCCTGCCATGGCGTCGGGCAGCCACACGTACAAAGGAATCTGCGCCGACTTACCGGTCGCTCCGATAAACAGAAACAACGTCACGAATGTCGCTGTCGTCATGCCCAGAACGGTATGGCCCTCTAAAGCGCCAACCGCATGCGTCAGTTCACGGAACGTCAACGTGGCGACGCCCTCGCCCGCCAGGGTCCAGAACAACGCGAACATTCCAAGGAGGAACGTAAAATCGCCGATGCGATTGACGAGGAAAGCCTTGTTGGCCGCGTTCGTGTTGGTGTGATCAGAATGCCAGAAGCCGATCAGCCCCCACGAGCACAAGCCCACTCCTTCCCAACCCACAAACATCACGAGCATGTTGTCGCCTAGAACCAGCGTCAACATCGCAAACATAAACAGGTTTAGGAGAGCGAAGAACCGCCAAACCGCAGGCTCGTGGTCCATATAGCCGTACGAATAAATGTGGATCAGGCTGCCGATGCCGGTCACAACCAAGGTCATGACCGCCGACAGCGGATCTAGCTGGAAGGCGATGGAAACGTCGAGGTTGCCGATCTGCATCCAAGGGAACAGCTCGTCCACCAGGATTCGAGCGCTGGGATCCATCGCGCGCAGCGTGAAGAAGTTCGCAACAACGATTCCGAAGGCCGCCAGCGACGCACCGGTACCGATCAGCGCGATCGGCGCGCGGCCAAAGGCTTTCTGAATCCGGGCGCCAAGCAGAAAATTGATGATGGAGCCGAGCAACGGCACCAGCACAATCCAGCGCAACGAATTCGAAGCCGTGAAGACGGTTTCGGCGTGCATCGCTGCGGCGTGAGCGGTTTCGACCATGACAGCCCAGCTCCCTAGTTGCGCAGCGTCGTCATATTCGCGACGTCAATGGCATGAAATTTACGATAGATGCCGAGCACGATGGCCAGCCCGATGGCAGCCTCGGCAGCTGCCAACATGATCACGAAGATGGAGAAAACCTGACCGTCGAAATTCCCCGAGCCGTATCGCGAGAAAGCGATGAAGTTCAGGTTCGCCGAGTTCAGGATGAGCTCCACGCCCATCAGAATACCGATGGCGTTGCGCCGCGTGAGCACGCAAAACAGCCCGGCGCTAAATAGCACCAAGCTCACGATCAGAAAGTGGTGAAGTGTCACCGGTCCCATCGTCGATTCTCCGCCGTCCCCGCCACCATCCACACTGGGATGATGCCGACCTGCGAGCCCTTGGCTCTTAGACGACCTCTTTTCGGGTGAGCACAACTGCGCCCACGAGTACTGCAAGTAGCACCAGCGACGCGACTTCGAAGGGCAAAATGTATGTGCCCAACAACGCATCCCCAATGCCATGGGTAGACGCCTTCGCGGGCGCCTCCTCCACAATTTTCCAATCCACGGCCAGTACCCCGCGTACCATCACCGTGAACACCGCCCCGACGAGAACCAACGCCATTGGGCGCCCCGCCGATCGGTTCGAAACTTCAATGTCTTGAATGCCGTGGGTCAACATTACGGCGAAGAGCGTAAGGACGAGCACTCCGCCAACGTAAACCAACAACTGAACGCCAGCGACAAAGTCGGCGCCCAACATCACGTAAAGACCAGCAACACCCAACAGCGAGACCATTAAGGAAAGCGCCGAGTAGATAATGTGGGTCGAGAACGCGACGCCCCCGGCTCCGAACACCGCAAAAGCGGCGAGCAAAGCGAACACCAGGAGTTCCAGCGATAATCCTTCCATAGGAACCGAGCGCCACCCTTAGGCGGCGTCACCCTCCTTCTTCTTAGGAGCGGGACTGCCGGGCTCAGCGAATTCCTCGATGTAGCGCATACCGCGTTCCAAAATCGGTGTGATCGCCGGATCATCTTCGCCGGTCTTTTTCGGCTTGTAGGCTGCGACCGGCACCTTCACGAAACGTCGCACCATCGACTCGAGCGAGAAATCTGCCCCCTCGAACTCGCGTGTATGGTGAATCGAACCGGTAGGACAGGGTTCCGAGCACAGGCCGCAGTACATGCATTTGGCCAAATCGATATCGAAGCGCTCCAGCACCATGACTTTGGTTACTTTGTCTTTGGTGGCATCGATGCGAATGCACTCGATCGGACAGGCGCGCTCACAGGCGAGGCAACCCGTACAAATTTCCAGATCGACCTCGAGCAAGCCGCGATAGCGGTACGGCAACGTGTCCTGAACGCGGATCGGCATGCGATCCGGGTACTGAACCGTGTAGGGCTTTCGGAAGAAATGCGAGAACGTAACGCTCAGTCCCTCGAAAATGGAACTGGCGGTCTCGACAATGTTGTTTACGTAACCGGACAAGATGCCTCTCCCTTCCGCTTCAAGCCGGTGTCGCGGCGAGGCCGCGCGCACGAACATGGTGGAAGCGCACGCGCTGGGCGAAACGCAACAAAATCAAGAGTATGAGACCAAACAGGGCATACCGAACGGCCGCAACACTTTCGGGAAAAGCCACCATGTAGGCTGCCGTCCCCAGCGTATTCACCATCCCCATCGGCACCATGTACTTCCAACACATAGACATGAGTTGATCGACGCGCACTCGTGGGAGTGTGGCGCGAACCCACATCGCGACGAAGACCCAGAAGTACGACTTCAGGAACATCGAAAGGAACTGCGCTACACCAAGCAAAACGGCGTTTTCGGTGAATGCCGGAACCTGCCAGCCGCCCATAAACAGCACGGACACCAACGCACCGATGACGTAGAGGTTCCCCCACTCTGCGAGGAAGAACAGCAGCATGCGCATGCCGCTGTACTCTGTGGCAAAGCCAGCAACGAGTTCAGATTCGGCTTCGGGCAAGTCGAAAGGAGTACGGTTACCTTCGGCGAGGGCACCCACGAAAAACAGAAGGAACGACGCGAACAGGAACGGCGAGTGGAACATATGCCAGTTCCAAGGTTCCCAACCCTGCGCCTCAGTAATGCCCTGCATCGACAACGTACCGGAGATGAGTACGACCGGAAAAATCGCTAGTCCGACCGGGATTTCGTAACTGATGATCTGCGTGGCAGACCGAATCCCACCGAGCATCGACCACTTGTTGTTCGACGACCATCCGGCCATGAGAACGCCCACCACGACCAGCGAAGTGATGCCGGTGATGTAGAGGATGCCAATGTTCAAGTCGGCGATGATCAGCGAACCGCCAAATGGAATCGCGACGAAGGCCCCGACGAAACCCGCCACGACCACGTAAGGAGCAATCCGAAACAACGGCTTATCGGCCGCGTAGGGAATGATGTCTTCTTTAAGAAGGTTCTTGAGTCCGTCGGCCAACCATTGAAGGAAGCCAAACGGGCCAACCCTGTTCGGGCCGATGCGTGACTGTATGCGCGCCCAGACACGACGCTCCAGCCAGCTGGTCACGCCAGCCACCGGCAAAATGAAGCCGAACACGACCAACGCGCCGAACCCGAGGGCACCGAGAACGTAGGCGATTTCGACGGGAAGCCCGGCGTCAGCGGCTATGGTTTCCAGGAACTGCTGCATCAGCGATCGACCTCTGGAGCCACGATGTCCATGCTGGCAATGACCGCGACAAGGTCGGCAATCATCAGACCTGCAGAGAGTTCCTCAATCATCGACATGGCCGCCCACGAACCGGTTCGCACATGCACGCGGTACGGATACTCGGTCCCGTCGCTCTCCACGAACCAGCTCTGATCGCCACGGGCGGTTTCGACATGAATGTGCGCCTGAGCCGCCGGAGGCTTGAAGTTGCGTGGAACCTTCGCGATCACCGGTCCTTCGGGAAGGCCTGCAAGCGCCTGTCTTACAATGCTGCAAGACTCTCGCATTTCGCGCACCCGAAGCATGTAGCGAGCGTAACAATCGCCTGCGTAACCGGGGTCGCCTTCGAGCGGCACGACCACGTTGAAATCAAAGTCGGAGTAGACCGAGTACGGGCGATCCTTACGCATGTCCGACGCAACACCGCTGGCGCGAAGATTTGGTCCGACCATCATGTAGTCGATGGCCATCGCGCGCGGCACAATCGCAACACCAGCCAGTCGCTCGATGAAAATCTTGTTGCCCGACAACAAGTCGTCGAGTTCATCGACCAAGGGCAAAAACTGATTGATAAAGCGGGTAACGCGTTTCTCGTAGCCGGGCGGCAGATCCCAGGCGACTCCGCCGATACGCATATAGTTAAATGTCAGACGTGCGCCGCAAAGTTCTTCGAGAAGGTCGTTGATCTTCTCACGTTCGCGCAAGGCGTGGGTGAACGGCGTAATCGCACCGATGTCCATGCCCATCGCGCCAATCGCCAACAGGTGGGAACAAATTCGGCCCAGTTCGCAAGCAATCACGCGGCAGTACTCGCCGCGCCGCGGGACTTCGATGCCAGCCAACGTTTCTCCGCACATCGCCCAGGCCTGATTCGTCGTCATCGCCGCGACGTAATCAACTCGGTCCGTATAGGGCATGAAACCGTGCCACCCGACCTTCTCGGCAATCTTTTCGATTGAGCGGTGCAGGTAGCCGATGTCGGGAACGGCGGTGCGCATCACCTCACCATCCGCCTTTACGATGAAGCGCAGAACTCCGTGCGTTGACGGATGCTGCGGCCCCATGTTCAGGGTCATCTCTTCGGTACCGAATCCTTCGGCACCATCTTCAAAGTCCATCTCAACCGACATCGCTACACCTTCCTCAGTTCCGTCCGGGGAGGTTGAGCACGCTTTCGCGTACGGTCGAGATTCCGTGATACTCCGGCGCTTCGACGTAATCTTTGCGAAGCGGATGGCCTACCCAATCATCGGGTAGAAGAATCCGGCGCAGGTCGGGGTGTCCTTCGAAATCGATGCCGAGCAAGTCGTACACCTCGCGCTCGAGCCAATTGGCCGCGCGCCATACCCCGCACAGAGTTTTCGTACGCGGCGCTTCGCGATCGCAATCGACCTTCAAGACCAAGTCATGCCTGAAAGTGAAAGACGTCATTTCGTAAACGACCTGGATCTTTCCGCGTGCTGGCCCGTCGACGCCGGTCAAATTCAACAAGCCGTCAAAGTCTAGTTCATCGTGCGACTTCAGAAACGCGGCAACCGCATCGATGCGATCGGGATCGACCTCAATGCTCGACTGGTGGGGCTCGTTATCGACGGGGCCGATCGCTGCTCCGAATTCGGAGTGCACAAGCTTGTGAATAGCGCTGCTGTCCATGGTTGTCTCAGATCAAGGGCCGAAGAGGCCGTGTTCTTGGTTTCCGTCGAGTTCAGGCGCTGATCGCTGGGACGCTCGACTCTTTTACCAGCCACTTCTCTTGCATCATTTTCTTCTGCAAAAGCATGAGCCCCTCAGTCAAAGCTTCCGGCCGTGGCGGACAACCGGGAACATAAACATCAACGGGAATAACTTTGTCGACTCCGTCACAAACCGAGTAAGCGAGCTGGAACAAGCCGCCGCAATTCGCACAGCTTCCCATCGACAACACATACTTCGGATCCGGCATCTGGTCGTAAAGAACTTTAGTCCGTAACGCCATCTTCAGCGTCAGTGTTCCGGCAACAATCATGAGGTCGGAAACGCGCGGCGTTGCCCGCGGAGCCATACCGAAACGATCGAGATCGGAACGCGGACCACCTGTTTGCATCATTTCGATCGCACAACAGGCCAAGCCGAACAACATGTACCAAAGCGAAGACTTTCGGGTCCAGTTCAGAAGCTGATCAACCTTTGTTGTCAGCACCATTTCAGGGACGGTATTAATGAGCGACATACACTTTCCCTCCGGCCTTGCTGGCTACAGCCGCCGGCCGTTCTGCATCCTTGGGGATGACCACTTTTTTGACCCACGCGAGATCGCCCTTGGCCCAAACGTAAGCCAAGCCGCAGGTCAGTATCGCGATGAAGATGGTGATCTCCGTAAGTGCAAACAGTCCATCACCACGCGCCACCCAGTCTTTAAAGACAGCAACGACTGGATAGATGAACGCTACTTCTACGTCGAAAATCACGAACACGAGAGCGACAACGTAGAAGCGAATGTTGAAGTTAATCCAGGAATCACCCTCAACCTCTTCACCACATTCGTAGGTCGTGAGTTTGGCGCGCTCGGGGTTAGCCGGACGCAACAGGGAGCCAAGGCACATCATGAGCCCGCAAAGAACGAGCCCAAGTGCTAGAAAGACGAGGATGTTAGCGTAGTCGAATTGCATAAGGGTGCGTGGTTACAGCGGTTTTCGATACCAACACGTTCGTGGCGAGTCAATTCGCGTCCTGTTTACGAAGCACACTTGCGGGCAACGGAAGGACGTTGAGCTTACCGGTCAAGTCGTTGCGATCGACATAAACATCGGTCTCGAACACCGCGCGGACGTTAGCATAGGTGATGACATCGTCAGCCGCCCCCTGGGCATAAATCGTCCCGCCGGCCACCATCGCGACTGTGTCGAAATACAGCGCGGCGAGATTTAGATCGTGGAGGACCGAAATCACGGTCAACCCCTCGGTCTTAGCCCGTTCCGAGAGCAGGTCGTAGAGGTCAACCTGGTGGCGGATATCGAGAAAAGCGCCCGGTTCATCGAGCAACAGGACTTTTGGCTCCTGCGCTAGCGCCCGGGCGACCGCGACCCGCTGCTTCTCGCCACTGGACAGACTATCGAACACCCGGTGGGCGAGTTGCGAGACATCCATCGCGGCCATCGACTGCTCGGCAACTTCGAGGTCTCGACCGCTCTCAAGTCGAAATCCGTCAACGTGTGGGGCCCGCCCCATCAGAACCACCTCTTCAACACTGTAGGGGAACCCAACCAGGGCCTGAGCGCTAACCACAGCCACCCGTTTTGCCAGCTCGCGCCGATCGGCAGTGGCTGGATTCAAGTTCTCGATTCGAACGGTCCCTCGGCTCGGGGCGATTTGGCCCGCCAAAAGCCTCAGAACCGTGGTTTTGCCAGCACCGTTTGGCCCAACCAGGGCCAAACGACCGCCTGTTCGAACCTCAAGATCGATGCCCTCCAGAGCTCCACCGCCGTCGGGATACGCGAAAGCCACGCCAAGCAAGCTGGCGCGAACTTGCGGGTCCGCTTCTTCACCGCACTGCGTCATCTTGGATTCGGAGCCAGGCTTGGTCTGCGGACCCATCACAAACCCTCCTGGCGCATGGGTTTGCGGCGCAGCAGGTAAACAAAGAAGGGGCCACCAGCTAAGGCGGTGACCGCCCCAACCGGAATTTCGCCCGGTGCCACGACCCAACGAGCCAGCGCGTCGCAGGCCACGAGAAAAGCCGCGCCGGCTGGCAAACTGGCGGGCACCAATAGGCGATTGTCCGACCCCACAAGGCGTCGCAGGCCATGAGGGACGATCAGGCCGGCGAACGTAATGATGCCACACAGCGAGACTACGGCCCCCACCAGCAGTGCCGAAGCTCCAAAGACCCGACGTCGTACCCGGTCAACATCAACCCCGAGATAGCTGGCCGACTCGTCCCCGAGCGCCAGCAGGTTCAACGATGGCGCCTCACGCACTAGAATGGTTGCCGCAATACCGACCATTGCGGCCGCCAGAGCCACGGTTTCATAGGATTCGATTGAAATTCCGCCCATCAGCCAAAAAATGATCGAGTGAGAGCGGCCGACATCAACAACGGCGTGCACCAGTAGAATCAACGCGGCTGCAAAGGTGTTGAAAATGACGCCGATTAAGACCTGGCTATACGGGTCGAGGCGCCCGCCCACGTGGGCCAAGCGGAAGACCAGTACCGTAGAAACCGTTGCGCCAACGAAGGCGGCAAGCGGAACAGCGCCCGGCACCAGCCAAGCAGCCGGGAGAAAGGCGAGCGCCGCAACGGCTGCGAAGGCGGCCCCACCAGAGACCCCAATAATCTCGGGGCTGGCCAGTGGGTTGCGTAAAGTCGACTGCAACGCGCTGCCAGAAACGGCCAACGCCCCACCGACGACTGCGGCCAGCAAAACCCTGGGCAAGCGAAGGTCGAAAAGAAGGGTTCGGGCGAACCCTTCGTCCGCAATCAGGGAGGTCAAAGACAATGGTACGCTTCCGACCGCAGCGCCGACGACCAACGCTACAGCGGCAGCGGCCAGCGCCCCCCCCATGCCAAGCGCCCAACGCTTGGGGGTCAATCTCGCCGGAGCTCTAGCCACGGCGTCAGTTGTTCGGAGCGAAAACGCCGGCAGCCGTGCTGCCATCACCTTCAGGTTTCAGGGCTAGAGCGGCTTCAGGATGGATGACTTCAAAGAGCCGACGAGCCGCAGAGCCCAAACGCGGGCCCGGACGAAGCAGGACTGAAGCTTTCAAGACGTGAATACGTTGGTCGGCCACGGCACGCAGCGACGGAAATCGCTCCCAGCTGGTGCGTGCAGCCTGTGCCCCCCCTTCCGATTCCATAGGGGTAGAAACGTCAATCAGCACGGCTGGCGATTCGGACACGAGGAATTCCATACCTACACGGGGCCAACGCCCCTCAAGTTTGGCGCCCAAGTTCTCGGCCCCGGCCAGCTCCAGCAGCTCACCGAGGTAACTCGATGCCCCGGCCAGAACGAGAGGATCGCTGCCGATTACCAGCGCCACCAACGGTCTTGGCTCCGGGGCCGCTGCGGCGCGCACCCAGTCCAGGTCTGCGGTCATGGCGGCGAGCAGCTCCTGTCCCTCGGCTTGGGCACCGACCAGCGCAGCCGTGCGCAGAATCGAGCGTCGGACCTCTTGAATGGAAGCGTCTCCCCCCACCACCCCAATTCTGACACCGGCCCGTTTCAAGGCACCCACCGCAGACTGATTTCCAGGCGTGGGCGAGGTCAAGACCAAATCCGGGTTCAACGCCAGTACCGCTTCGGCCACAGGTGCCACGAACGTACCTACCCGAGGTAGTAAGCGCGCCGCGGCCGGCTCATCACAAAAGTCCGAAACCCCGACAACCCGGTCGCCAACACCGAGGGCAAACAGCGTTTCGGTCAACGCCGGGACCAAGGAAACGATGCGAGCCGGCGCAGCCTTTCCGTCAGCGTTCGCGTCAGTATTCGCAAGCGCCGAAGAAAATTCTGGAACAATCGTGAATAGTGTGACGACGAGCACCGTCATCACACTGCGAGAAGAAATCGTCAGAAAGGAAATCGTCATAGTGCCGTTACCGATTGAGTTGCCGACCCGTAAATTCCCTTTCACAGGGGAGCCGCAGTGCGAATGAAAACGTAAGCGGGTCGCTAAAGAAATAAGAGCCCCTCTGAAAGTGGAAGTTTACCCTCCTTTACTTTCACTTCAGAAGCGGACCGGAGGTGTCCCCCAACCCCCCCGGAACAAAGCCGGACAAAAAGGCGGGAATCGGCTCCCCCTCTGTCGATTACGCTTTTCCGGACCAAAAAACCGGGCAACCAGTCCCCCCCCTGGTTGCCCGGTTTTTACTTTCCACCCCGGGCCGCTGGATCTAATCTGGCGGCCGAGTTTCCAGCTGGTCTTGCATCCGCCACGGCAACCGGCCTAAGAGCCTCCTGTGACTTCGCGCTCCGATGTGGCCGCCGCCAAAGCCCTTGTCCTGTTTAGCGCCCTGGCCTGCCTAGTTGGTTTGATCAGCGGATATCGCTGGAGCCAGCAGACCTACCCAATGGGTCAGGCGATGACCGCCCAGCTCGCACTCTTCGATCGCCTAGCCGAGCCGGTACGGGGACGTCAGGCAATCGGGCTTTTCTTCGATCCGCCGCGCCCGGGCGGCCCCTATACCGAGTACTTCCTCGCCCAATATGCCTTAGCGCCGATCCGTATCCGCGAGGGCGGCCGCCACGCATTGCACCTCGGTGTCTTCAATAGCCAAGCCGAGCGCGACGACTTCATCGGCAGTGGCCAGCTTCGCTTTGTGAAAGGCGTGAGCTCTCGAATCGCTTTGTTCGAGACCATCGAAGACGGAAAGCCCTAGTGTCTTTACTTCTTTGGATTTTGGCCATCGCAGCGATTACTGCCGCAGTTGACCGGGCAGCCTTCGCCGAAGTCCGCAGCCGTGGCGGACGCATCTTCGGAGTCATGACTGGTATTGGGTTGGCAGTCGCGCTGACAAGTGCCACCGGCTTCCTCGCCGCTCTTTGGGGCGATGGCATGGATACGCGCACGCTCTTTGCTGAATCGACAGCGCTAGGCGTAGTCGCATCGGCGGCCTTGCTCGCCCTGCCGTCACTTCGCTCCGACTATTACGACCTCGGCCACGACTCGGTTCCTCCGGATCGCGCAACGCTGGTTATGCTGACAAGTACAGCCACGATCGTCGCAATCTTGGGACTGGTACAATTGTGGATGTACGTGGCCGCCCGACCACACGGTTCTCCCGACGGATGGGCGATCTGGAATACGCGCGCCCGTTTCCTTTTGCTTGCACCCTTCGATTGGACTCGCAGTTTTCGGGCCGACCGACTTGGGAATCCCGATTATCCGCTCCTCGTGCCAATGACGGTCGCGCGTATCTGGGCTGCTCTTCCCAGCGCTACGCCGCTGGCCCCTTTAGCGACTGCGTTTGGTTTTCTTGTTGCGACGTTGGTTCTGGCTAGCACCGGCATCGCTTGGCTTGCCGGAATTCCAGCCGGGATCGCAAGCTTCATTTTGCTGGCCGGAAGTGAGCGACTAATTTTCGAAACGGCCGCGCAAGCAGCCGACGTTCCACTATCGTTCTACTACCTGTGTACCTGCGCACTGCTCGTCGCGTCGGATCGCGGAGTGCCGCGCGACAAAGCGTTGATTCTGGCGGGAGCCGCAGCAGCAGCGGCGGCCTGGACGAAAAACGAAGGAATGCTGTTCGTCGTCATGTGCGTAGCAACGATGGGTGTCGCCACCTGGCGGCGACACGGTCGAGTGGAAGCGATCCGCGACGTAATGACATTCGCCGCCGGGTCCGCGCCGATCGCACTCATCGCGCTACTGTTCAAGACTCGCTACGCACCGACAACCAATCTCATTGCGGATCAAAGCGCCGGTGCGTTTGTCTCCACCCTGTTCGACGTCTCACGCCACGCCACCGTGATCGCAACCTATGCCACGGAAATCGTCTCAGGATTCGGGCTGTCTCTAGTCGCGCTTGCAGCATGGATGCGATTGAGCTCACGCGTCGACAATGCGCGACCAGGAGTCGGTACCAACGCGGCGATCATGACCCTTGTCGCGACGTTCGGCGGATACTATTTGGTGTATGTCACGACATCAGCCGATCTTCGCTGGCACCTTGACACGTCGCTTAACCGACTCCTCTTACATTTCTGGCCAGCCACTGTGTTCGTGATGATGGCTGGCCTTCGGCACAGAGCGAAAATCTAGTTTCGCGTTTTTAGGACACACGTTCGAAACGCCAACCACATCAAATTTTAGCCAGACAGAAAAGCTCTATTGCAGACGCCCCCCAATCAAGAATAGAAAGGTAATGGCCTCGAGCGGCGACCATTTGTGGTAGCCGAAAGGTTCAAAGCGCGGGCATGACTGCGGTACGGAGAGAAGCGATGTCGGGCAACGAAGCTCCTTCAATTTTTGTGCAGCGCGCCGTTTGGGGCTCGGCTTTCATGAGCCTAAGCGTGTGCGCCGCGTTTCCATGGATCGTCGATTCGACACCGAGCCAGGCCCTGGTCGGCCACGACCCGACGTTCTTCGGGGTCTTACTTGCCACGTGCGCGTTGCTTTCGGTGGCCTTCATTTTGTGGCGCACCGTAAAACTGGCTCCCGTCCATGAGGGCCGGCTGTCTCCCCGCTCCAATGAGCGAGGAGCACATGTTCATCGTGTATCGCTATTGGTGTGGACCATCGCCCAAGCGATCGGCCTGTACGGGCTGTGCCTCTACCTCATGGTCGAAGAGACTGCTTACCTCTACGGCTTCATCGCCGCAGCGATCTTCCTGCTCAGTATCAATGCGCCCGAGCGGATGCCCGAAACGGCACCCGTGCCACGCCTAGAACATCCCGGCTCCTGTTCGCGGCGACACATGCTCGCAAGCAATCAACGGCTCTAATCTTCCAGTTTGGAACGGGATATGACGAAAAAAGGGGCAACACCGAAATGGTGTTGCCCCTTTTTCATTGTGGCGGGCGCGTGCGCGCCAGGGATGAACGCCCCGCCTATCGGGGTCTAGCCACCCAAAACGATCAATCGCATCGCGCGTTCTGCGGCTCCCAGCACGGCAGCGGGAGCAATACCGAGAAGAACGGTGGCAACCACGGCGACAACCAATCCAGCAGCCGCATGGCCAGTCAGCAGTGGTGTCGGTTCTGTGCTCGGCGCATCGAAGTACATGGTGCGCACAACTCCGAGATAGTAAGCCGCTGATACCACCGAGTTCAAAACGGCAATCACCACCAGACCAACAAACCCGGCGTCCAACGCCGCCGAGAACAAGTAGAATTTACCCACGAAGCCGGCCAGTGGCGGCATTCCCAACAGCGACAGCAGGCAAACCGTCATCACCAATGCGAGCATTGGACGCGACTGGCCAAGCCCGGCGAGATTCGAAATTTGCTCGTAACCGTGGTCGCGGCGCGCCAGTGCGATCATGACGCCGAACGCACCAAGGTTCATCGCACCGTAGGCGGCCAGGTAAAACAGCACGGACGAACCGGCGGCAGAGGTCGCTGCAGTAATGCCGACCAGCAGATAGCCCGTATGCGCGATACTGGAGTAGGCCAACATTCGCTTCAGGGAAGTCTGTTGCAGAGCCACGAAGTTGCCGATCGTCATCGTGGCAGCTGAACCAATCCACAGCATGGGCCACATGGCTTCGTGAAGGGGAGCAAGAGCGACCACAAAGATACGAACCAGAGCCGCGAACGCGCCAGCCTTTACAGCTGTGGCCATGAAGGCCGTCACCGAAGTAGGAGCCCCTTCGTAAACATCCGGCGCCCAGAGGTGAAACGGAACGGCTGCGACTTTGAAGCCGAAGCCGATGAGCAGCAGGCCGACACCGAGTTGCAACACCAAAGTGTCGGGAGCCGACAACGGCGTGCTAGCCAGGCTGGCCGCAATCCCCGCAAGGCCGGTGGTGCCGCAAACGAGATAGATAAGCGCGACACCGTAAAGCAGAATCGCCGAGGCGAACGCCCCCATGAGAAAATACTTGAGCGCGGCTTCGTTGGAACGTAGCTCGTGCTTTCGAATTCCCGCCAAGACGTAAACCGCCATCGACATGGTCTCGAGGCCGAGGAACATCACGATCAGATCGGTCGCAGCGGCCATTGCCATCAAACCGACAACCGCAAACACGATCAGCGGGTAGTACTCACCGCGCACGATCCCAATTTTGGGCAGATAGTCGATCGACATCAGGATCGCGACGACGCCGATCCCGCAAATCAGATAGTTGAAGTAGGCAGCGAAACCATCGAGCACGATAGCGCCAGTGAACGAATCGCCACCACTGCCCACCCAAGCCGTGGTCACAGCAATATCGACAAGCGCGATGATCGTCAGCCATCCGATCCCGGTAAAGCGACGGTTGGTGGCGAACATCTCTGCCACCAACACGACCATGCCCCAGCCACACGCTGCCAAAATAGGAGCGAGAACCATCCATGTGCTGAAATCAACGTTCACAGCTGCCCCCCGTGACCCTGCTCGCCGAGACCGTGCTCGCCGAGATCGTGGTCGCCGTGTTCCTTGCTATGCGGAACGGCTGTTACGACGTGCACAGGATTTTCGTGTTGAGTGACACCGGCCAACATAAGGGTTCGCTCAACCGACGCTTCCATGGTCTTCAAAAACGGCTGCGGATACAGGCCCATCACGAAGATCAAAGCGATGAGCGGCAACAGAATCGCAAACTCGCGACGACTGACATCTTCGAGCTCAAGGTTGGCGGGATTGTCGATCTCGCCGAACATCACCCGTTGATACATCCACAACATGTAGGCCGCGCCTAGGATCACCCCGGAGACAGCGAAGGCCGCCAGCCATGGGCTCCACTGGAACGCACCGAGGAGAATCATGAATTCCCCGACAAAACCGTTGGTGCCAGGTAAGCCGATCGACGACATGGTTACGATCAGAAACAACACCGCGTAGATCGGCATCTGCTTCCACAGCCCTCCGTACTCGGAGATCAATCGAGTGTGGCGCCTCTCGTAGACGACCCCCACCAAAAGGAACAAGGCCCCGGTCGAGATTCCGTGGTTCAGCATTTGGTAGATCGAGCCGGTGACCCCGATCGTAGTCATCGAAGCGATGCCCAGCATGACGAACCCAAGATGACTCACCGAAGAGTAGGCCACGAGTTTCTTCATGTCGGGCTGCACCATGGCCACAAGCGCACCATAGATAATTCCGACAACAGCCAGGCCGCCAATCCAAGGCATCGCTGCCGGCAACACCTCGGGGAACAGTGGCATCACGAAACGAACGAAACCGTAGGTGCCCATTTTCAACAGCACGCCGGCCAGAATCACAGAGCCACCAGTGGGCGCTTCGACGTGGGCGTCAGGAAGCCACGTATGTAGCGGCCACATCGGCACCTTGACCGCGAAGGCTAAGAAAAACGCAAAGAAGCACAGGCGTGATGCGTTCGTGGTTAGTTCAAGCCCGTACAGGTCCGTCAAAGCGAAGCTCATGTGACCGGTGGCATGGCCGTACGCCAAGCCCAGGTAAATGATCGCCGCCAACATCGGAAGCGATCCCACCATCGTAAACAGAATGAACTTGATCGATGCGTAGACGCGGCGCTCGCCACCCCAAATGCCGATGATGAGATACATCGGAATCAGCATCAACTCCCAGAACACATAGAAAAGAACTAGGTCGATCGCGACTAGGGTACCAAGCATCGTAGCTTCGAGTAGAAGCATCGAGACCAGATAACCTTTTACTCGTTGGTGAACGCTGTCGGCCGAGCTCCACAACACAAGCGGTGTCAGAAAAACGGTAAGGCCGATCAACAGCAGCGAAATGCCGTCGACTCCGATCATCCACGACGCGCCCATGCTGGGTATCCAGCCCATGCGCTCGACCAGCTGAAACCCGCCATCGGCAATGTCGAAAACACGCCAGATTTGCAGAGCGATGATCGCCGGGATCAAGGAGATCGCGACCGCGACGCGACGCAATAGCGTCGTTGAATCATTTGGGATCACCGACAAGGCGATCGCACCCGCTGCGGGGGCAAAAATCAGTGCAGAGAGAAGACCGCCCATCATCCGGCTCCTCCAATCACGATGGCAACTGCCACAACCGCGGCACCCACTAGAATCGTCAACATGTAGTCTTGCACGTTGCCGGTAGACCAACGTCGCAACCAACCACCGGACCCGCGCACAAGATCTGCGCTGCCGTTGGCGATTCCATCAATGAGAAGCGCATCGAGCGTTTTCCAGAGCCAGCGGCTCGCACGGAGAATCGGTCCGATAATCGCGGCGTCGTAGAGGTCATCAATATTGTAAGCGTTGCCCATCGAAGCGTAGAGACCGCCGAGCCGATCCGAGATTTTGCGGTCTGCCTCGGGGCCCTTTTGATACATCGTGTACGCAAGGACGATGCCGCCGATCACGACGCAAACCGAAAGCGCCATCAGAGCGGCTTCCAGCGGTGCCGCCATGTGCAATTCGTGATGGCCCAAAACCGGCGCGAGAAAGCCCGCGAACCAATTGTCGATCCCCAGGGGACCGCCGAGAAGATGTGGAACTCCAACCCAGCCGCCAACAGCAGACAATCCTGCTAGCACCATCAACGGGACTGTCATTGAAGCTGGGCTTTCGTGGATCGGGTGGGCCGGATCCTCATGGCCTCGAAAGTCGCCGAGGAATGTCAGCACTAGAACCCGGGTCATGTAGAACGCCGTCAGCACGGCACCGAATAGCGCCATTGCGTATAGACCGTAGAGGCCCGAATCGAAAACAGACGCTAGGATCTCATCCTTGGAGAAAAATCCCGCAAGGCCCGGCGCTCCGGCGATGGCCAAAGTGCCTATCAGAAAGGTCACCCAGGTTCTCGGCATCTTTTTCGCCAAGCCACCCATTTTTCGGATGTCCTGTTCCTCGTTCATGCCGTGAATAACCGAGCCAGCCGCGAGGAAGAGCAAGGCCTTGAAGAACGCGTGAGTCATGACGTGGAAAATGGCGGCAGTAAACGCGCCCACGCCCAGGGCTAGAAACATATAGCCGAGCTGGCTCACCGTGGAGTAAGCCAGGACTTTTTTTATATCGTTTTGCGCCACGGCGATGGTTGCAGCGATGATCGCCGTAAACGCGCCAATGATCGCGATCACGTTCATGGCCTCAGGGGCAGCCAGGTACAGACCGTTCAAACGCGCGACCATGTAGACACCAGCCGTGACCATCGTGGCGGCATGAATCAGAGCCGAAACCGGCGTTGGGCCCGCCATCGCATCCGGCAGCCAGATGTACAACGGAATCTGCGCCGACTTCCCGGTCGCGCCTACGAAAAGCAACAGCGCTGCGGAGACTGCAACGGCATGGGGTAAGTCGGCCGCACGGGCATTGATCTCAGCAAACGACAGGCTCGCGTGACCAAGCTCGCTCAAGCCCCAGAACAGCGTGAAGGCACCAAGCAGAAAGCCTGCGTCTCCGATGCGGTTAACAATGAAGGCCTTCTTACCGGCTGATGCCTTGGCGGGATCCGTGTACCAAAAGCCGATGAGCAGATAGCTGCAAAGGCCCACGCCTTCCCAACCAACAAACATCACTGGCAATGTGTCGCCGAGAACTAGAACCAGCATCATCCCGGTGAACAGATTCAGGTACGCAAAGAAGCGCGCAAAATCCGGGTCATGAGACATGTAGCCGGTCGAATAAACGTGGATAAGAAAACCAACGCCCGTTACGACCATGCACATGAGAGCGGAAAGGGCATCAACGCGAAGACTTACGTCTATCGACAACCCACCGACCGAGAACCAATTGTAGACGTTGTCCACTAACGCCAAGCCTTCAGCGCCGCCGGCAACGGTGGCGAAGGCACGCAGCGCCAAAGCAAACGAGACGGCAATCGCGCCGCAGGCGACAATGTTCACACCTTTGCGACCCAGCCGAGAGCCGAAGAACACGTGAACGAGCGCCCCGATAAACGGAGCGAGCGGAATAAATCTTAGATAGCCAACGGCCTCGACGGCCGCTGTGGCGGGAGCATGCATCGCGCGGTCCCCCTCCCCTCTACCAGCGCATGAGGCCGATCTCGTCGGCACTCACGGTCTGTCGGTTACGGAACAGCGCCAGGATGATGGCCAGCCCTACGGCTGCCTCGGCTGCAGCCACTGTCATGACAAAGAAGACGATCGTTTGCCCATCCATAGAACCCCAGCGATTCGCGCCCGCCACGAATGCGAGATTGCCAGCGTTGAGCATCAGTTCGACCGACATGAAAATGATTACGATATTGCGACGGATCACGACGCCCATCGCTCCGATCGCAAATAAGACGGCGCTCAGCGCCAGGAAGTGTGCAGGTCCGACCATGACTTCCTCTAAAGCTCCGTGGCTTGGCCAGCCGCTTGTGGTGGTGGATCGCGCTTTGCCAAGACCACTGCGCCCACGACCGCGACTAGGAGAAGAATTGAAGTGAGTTCGAAGGCCACGATGTGGTCGCTAAACATTGTGCGCGCCAAGACCTGAGTGGTTCCGAAACCTTCGGGCAACGAGTCACCAACCGCGTGGGCAGCATCGCTGCTATAAATCGCGACTCCGAGAGCGACTGCGATCGCCAAGCCAGAGCCAACGCCAAGCGCGGTTGCAAAGCCGCGCAACGATTCGGAGGGATCCTCTTGCAGATTCAGGAGCGTGATCACGAAAAGAAAAAGCACCATCACCGCGCCGGTGTAGACGATGATCTGCAGTGCGGCGACCAGATGGGCAGAAAGACACGCGTAAGAAATCGACAGCAGAAACAACGTCGTAACCAATGAAAGAGCTGATCGCACCGGGTTACGTGTCGCGATCACTCCGATCGCAGCGAGCACAGTCGCCAACGCCAAAGGATAGAAGATCAAGGCACTCACACTGCTTCTCCGAAAAGTAGGATCAACAACGCCGTCGCGAACATGTTCACGAGTGCGATCGGCATCATCGCCTTCCAGCCAAGGTTCATCAGTTGGTCATAGCGGAAGCGCGGAACGGTCCAGCGAACCAAGATCTGCAGCCAACAAAAGAACACAACCTTCAACGAGAAAGCTCCCACCTGGACAATCGTGACCAACCAGCCGGGTAGCGCAATGGGGTTCAGACCGGGAAACGCCAACCCCTCAGAGACAAGGTAGGGAACCTGCCAGCCGCCAAAGAACAGGGTCGTGACCAGGCCAGCCACCATGACGACTTCAGCGAAGTCGGCGAGCATGAACGCAGCCTGCTTGCCGCCCGAGTACTCAGTGAAATAGCCCGCAACCAACTCTGATTCGGCTTCGGGCAAATCGAACGGAACGCGCTTACTCTCGGCCATGCCCGAGACAAAGATAATGATGAAAGCGATCGGCTGGTAGAAAATCCCCCACGCAGGCAAGAAGCCAAACAACAGGTCACCCTGAGCACGCGCCATCACTTGAAGATCAAGGGTTCCGTACAGCAGGATCATGCTCACGAGCGACAGACCCATTGCCAACT
This sequence comes from Binatia bacterium, assembly GCA_047611725.1. Classification (GTDB taxonomy): domain Bacteria; phylum Desulfobacterota; class Binatia; order UBA1149; family CAITLU01; genus JBLFWR01. The sequence goes on from JBLFWR010000006.1 coordinate 24,373, forward strand.
CATAGGAAATCATCTGAGCCGTACCGCGAATGCTTCCCAGAAGGGCCCAACGGTTGTTGGACGCCCAACCCGCCAGCACGATGCCATAGACACCCATGGCGACCATCGCCGAGATGAACAGGATGCCGACGTCAAGGTTGACTGCCTGCAATTCGACACGCGTCTCGCCGATCATGACGTAGTCGCCAAAGGGAATGGCCGCGAACGTAATGATGGCGGGAAACAGCGCAAGAAACGGTGCCAGCGTGTGAACGAGCCGATCGCCACCTTCGGGCACAAAATCTTCTTTCGTGAAAAGCTTGAGCGGGTCGGCCATCAGGGTGTTCATAAAACCCAAGTTGAAGGGCATAACACCAAAAAAATCAGCGCGGTTCGCACCAACCCGGTTTTGAATGAGCGCGCTACCTTTGCGTTCGATCCAAAGCAGTAACGCCGAAAGCGTGAGCACCCCGACAAGGACAACTAGGACCTTTACAGCTGCGATCCCCCACTCCATCGCCTAGACCTCCTCTCCACGCTGTACGCGTTTGAGCAGTTCAAGCACCTGATCAACGGTCAGATTCTCAACGTAGCGGTCGTTGCTGATTTGCATCATCGGTGCGGAGTCACAGGAGCCGAGGCATTCAGCACGCTCCAACGAGCAGGCGCCGTCCAGCGTCGTACCGCCTGGCGAAATATCCATGCGCTTGGAGATCGCCGACACGATGTCGTCGGCACCTCGAAGATAGCAGGATGGTCCGGTGCAAACCTGAAGATGCGTCTTCCCGACCGGCTTCTTCCAGTACATCGTGTAGAAGCTGGCAACGCCCTCAACCCACGATTGCGGAAGTTCCATCAAAGAAGCGACATACTTCTGAGTTGCCGGACTGAGCCATCCAAACTCCCGCTGCGCAAGCCATAAGACGGGCATCAACGCCGCACGGCGTTCCGGATAGTGGGTCAAAATCTCCTCGTACTCGGCCAAGGCCTCGGACGAAAAGACGACGTCTGTATTGTTATTGTCTTCCGACATCAGTGCGTTCTCTGGATCGCTTCAACTAGCGATCGCATTCACCGCCAATCATGTTGACCATTCCGAAAACCGCGACGAGATCCGAAACCGAATGCCCGCGAATCATCGTTTCGACCGACGCCATTCCGTAGAAACACGGAGGGCGGACACGAACACGATAGGGCCGACCGGAGCCGTCGCTAACCAAATAAAATCCGAGTTCACCGTTGGCGCCCTCGCCCGAGAAATACACTTCCCCCGCGGGCACCCGCGCACCCTCGATCACCAACTTAAAGTGGTTCATCAGGCCTTCGATGTTCTCGTACACGTCGCGCTTGGCGGGCAGCACGAAACGCGGATCGTCAGCCAAGGTCGGGCCCCCTGGCAACTGATCTAAGGCTTGTCGAACAATGCGGACCGATTGGAGGACTTCCTCGAAGCGCACGTTGAATCGGTCGAAGTTGTCGCCCTTGCTACCGACACAAATATCGAAGTCCATACGGTCGTAGACCATGTAGGGATCGGATTTTCGTACGTCGTGCGCGACGCCGGTGGCGCGAAGAAGCGGGCCGGTTAGTCCGAACGAAAGCGCGTCTTCAGCGGTCATAATCCCGATGCCACACATGCGATCGAGGAAAATACGATTTCGCTCCAACAACTTTTCAGTGGTCGCCAGGGTGGTTTCGACTTTTTCAAGGATGGCGCGAACCCGATCCTCGAATCCTTCCGGGACGTCGCGGACCAGACCACCTAAACGACCGTAGCTGACGGTTACGCGAGCACCAGAAACCCAAGCGGCAAGGTTGTAGAGCTCCTCGCGGGTCTCAACCATGTAGAACCCGGCGGTGATCGCACCCATCTCGGACGCGCCCATTCCCATGCAGGTCAGATGGTCTGCGATGCGAGCGGTCTCGGAAAGAATCACGCGCAGGTAGCTGGCGCGCTCGGGAATCTCTAGGCCACAGAGACGCTCGGCGGCTTCACAGAAGATAAAGTTGTTAATGAAAGGCGACGCGTAGTTGAGACGGTCGGTGTAGGGGATCGCCTGGGTCCAGGTGCCCTGTTCGCACATCTTCTCGAAACCACGATGAAGATAGCCAATCTCAGTTCCGCACGCGTCGATCGTTTCGCCATCCAACCGAAGGTTGAATTTGATGGTGCCGTGAGAAGCCGGATGGGAAGGCCCCATCTGCAGTTCCATCACCTCAGAGAGAGGATCGTGGGCGACCTCAAAGCTCTTGATCTCGCTGCTCATCATCTTCTCCGCTAGGTGTAGCGCTTCGGCCAGGGGTTATTGATGGGGTCGCGCTCGGGCACCAAAGGCTGACGCTTGTCGAACGGGTAGGATTTGCGAAGCGGGTACCCCACGAACTCTTCGTACATCAAAATGCGGGTGAGATCTGGATGGCCGACAAAATCGACGCCGAACATGTCGTAGACCTCACGCTCAGCCCAGTTCGCACCGCGGAAAACCGTTGAGATGCTGGGAGCCTGTGCCGCGGCCGCGTCAACGCGCGTCTTAATCGCGACTCGCCCGTGCTCAAGCGACCGAAGCGAGTACACGAGTTCCAGCTGCCCTAGATCGGCCTCATGGTCGATCGCGGTCAGGTCAAGAAACATCCGGAAGGCCAACGACGGCTCATCGCGCAGGAACTCAAGGACAGCCACGATGGTTGACGCTTCGACCTCGATGGCCGCAATGCCGCCGTCGAGCTCATAGGTGCAAGCCGCGCTGGCAGGAACCCCGCCGGCGACCGCCTCAACAACAACAGCGCTTTCGATCACCGCCATTCCAGGGCCCCCTTGCGCCACGCGTAGGCGTAGCCAACCGTCAACACGAGGATGAAGGCCATCATCTCGACAAATCCAAAGACGCCAAGCTCACGATAGATTGACGCCCACGGGTACATGAACACGACCTCGACATCGAAGATGATGAAAAGGATCGCAACGAGGTAAAATTTTATGGAAAAGCGGCCCCAGGCGGGCCCGGTCGGCTCATTGCCGCACTCAAAAGTGTCCTGTTTAACATCACTGCCGCGGCGCTTCGGGCCGAGAAATCGGTTTAGCGAAGTCATCACGCCTACGACGAGTCCGCCGATGGCGAAGGTCAAGACGACGGGGATGTACTGTGACATACGTCGGTGCTCCCTGGTCTCTTAAGATTCACGTTCGTATCTACTAATTGGGCGGGGCGTAACGCGGCGTTATCGCCACTGCGAACCGAGTTGTCAAAAACGTTGAGACTCCGCAGACGGTGAGCTTGCTGGCTACTGTTACTCTTTATAAGGAGCCGCTTATGCATCGAGATCCAGCAGCCCCCAACGGCGACCCCATTAAGCGCGCAGAGACCTTCGCCAGCTCCTGTATCGCCGAGCACTGGTCTGGCTCAGGGCTGGAAAGCGTCGAGGAGCTGCGTGGCGATGCTTCATCCCGTGCCTATCTGCGGCTGCACCTGAGCGCCGAGAACCCAAAAGCACCGGCAACCCTGATCGCGATGATCCTGGCAGATGCGGCCGTGGCCCTGTCCTCGGAAGAATTAAGCGTGTTCGGCGATGGGGGCCCGACCGAACTCCCCTTCCTGAATGTCGCCCGATTCCTGGCAAAGGTTACCGATGCCTTGCCTCGAATAGAGGCCATTAGCCCTGACGAATCAGTGATCCTTCTGGAAGATGTGGGCGACACAACACTTTGGGACGCTGCCTCCTCAAGCTTGGACCCGGAAGTCGAGTTTCGTCGCGCCCTGGATTGGCTGGCTAAGGTTCAACACGACGCAACCGACGACGGGAGCGGCTGCTACGCGTTCGAACAGAGCTTTGATGAGCGCCTGTTTCGTTGGGAATTCGAGCATTTCCTAGAGTACGGCGTTTCCCGCGCGGCCCCAGAATCGTTGGTGACGGCGGCCAAGGCGGAGCTGGATGCCGCCGCCCGGGCGCTGGCCGACCTGCCCCAGGTCTTTTGCCACCGCGACTATCACGCCTGGAACCTGCATATCGCCGAGGGTCGGCTTCGTGTCATCGACTACCAGGACGCTTTGATGGGACCCGCATTGTACGATGTCGCCTCTTTGCTGACCGACCGTGCCACACCAACCCTAATCACGGCGGCACGTGAAGAGAGTCTCGTGGACTATTTCGCAGGCCTGGTCGGGGCTGACAACGACCGCGAGGGAGTTCACCGCGCCTACCGCCTGTGTGCCCTACAGCGAACCTTAAAGGTAGTAGGACGCTTCAACTATCTTGCCGATGTTAAGGGAAAACCACAGTATCGAGAGATGTTGGCAGACGTAGTTCCCACCGCACGGCGCCACCTTGCGGCGGGCGAGAACCTATCGGCAACCACCGAACTCTTTGATGCCTGGGTGCGCGGGGTCGCGGGGGCCTGATGCGGGCGATGATTCTGGCAGCAGGGTTGGGGACCCGCTTGCGTCCGCTAACCGAGACCACGCCCAAGGCAATGGTCAAGGTCGCCGGGCGCCCGCTGATCGCCTATGCGTTGGATGCCGTGCGCGAGGCCGGGATCCGGGAAGTTGTGGTGAACCTCCACTACCTAGGCGACATCCTGCGCGACTACCTGGGCGATGGCTCGGCGTTCGGGGTCAGCATCGCCTACAGCAGCGAGGATCCCATCCAGGATTCGGGCGGTGGGATCCGCGACGCGCGGGCATTGCTTGGCGAAGAGACATTCATAACGCTCAACGCCGATACGATTGTGAGCTTCGACCTGGCCCCTGCTCTGGAATTCCATCGACGAAACAAGGCCACGGCCACTTTGTTGCTACGCACGGACCCGGGCCAGGCCAAGTTCGGTCTGATTCGAATCGACCGCACGGGTAGGATTGGGGCGTTCCTGCAACACCAGCGTCCCGGAGCTGGTGAAGCGCTAGAACCCTACATGTACACAGGGGTGCAGATTCTGGAGCCGCGTGTTTTTGACTACATGGAAACCGATGGCCCATTTTCGATCACCCGCCATACCTATCCGCTCATGCTCGCCAGCGGCGAGCCGCTATTCGGTTGGCCCTCCCAGGGGCGGTGGATAACGGTCGGAACGCCCGACGAACTGCGCCACGCCGAAGAACTCCTGGTCAGCTTCAGCAATGACGCAAGTAGACATCAGTGATGTGCAGCGGGTATTCTTGACTGACGGGTCTGTCATTTAGTCAGAGTCGATGACTAGAGGGTTTGAATGGGCATCACGATCATCCAGAAGAGCGACCTCTCCAAGCGCAAGCGCGACCCCAAAGTCGCCTTGGTTCTGGCCGGGGGTGCGGTAACCGGGGGAGCATTCAAACTCGGGGGCCTCAAGGCGCTCGACGATTTCCTCATCAACCGCAAGACCACGGACTTCGATATCTACGTAGGCCTGAGCGCGGGAGCACTTTTGTCTGCTCCTCTGGCAGCTGGCGTGTCCCCGTCCGAAACCCTGCGCGGGTTGGACGGAACGTCGAAGGTCATTTCAAAGCTAAAACCAACCGATTTCTACAACCCGAACTACGAAGAGATGGTGCGCCGCCCGATCGAGTTCGCGACCGACCTGGCAACGTTTTTCCCCAAGACGCTTTATGAATTGATCGTCGGCTCGCCCGATCTAGCCGAACAGTTGCGACCAGCGCTGCGCGTATTGGGGCGCAACCCGAACCTTAGCGCCCTTCGTGATTTGGCAACGCCGATTTTGCGGGCCCTGCGACAACGCACACCACCGATGCCGCAAAACTACATACCATCCGGGCTGTTCGACAACTCGAAGATCGCGCAGTTTCTGCGCGAGAACCTCGAGCGCAACGGCATTCCCGACGATTTTCGGGCATTTAAACGCCGCACCGGAAAGGCTTTGTACATTTGCGCGATGGATCTGGACACCGCCGAGCAGGCTGTGTTTGGGCATGACGAAGACTCTTCGGTAACCATCAGCCAGGCGATTCAAGCCTCCACGGCGTTGCCCGGCTTCTACAAACCAGCGCGTTTCAACGGGCGCGACTATGTTGATGGCGGCGTGAGACGAACCGCCAATCTTGACGTCGCAATAGAACACGGCGCCGACCTAATCATTTGCTACAACCCGTTCCGCCCCTTCTCGAATCGAGTGAAACACACCTGGGACGAAGACGCGCAGGAGTTCCGCACCGAAGGCGAGCCGCTCGTGGACTGGGGCATGCTCGGCGTCGTGAACCAAGTATTTCGCACGCTGCTGCACACACGGCTGCAATACGGACTGCGGCAGTATCAGGCCGACACCAATTTTAAGGGCGACATTATCTTGATCGAGCCGACCGAGTCGGACACCCACATGTTCTCGATGAACCCGTTGGCGCTTTGGGATGGCCCGCGCGCGGGGCGACTCGGGTACACGTCAGTCACTCATTCGATCAACACGCACTACGACAAGATCAAGCGCATCCTCGCGTCCTACGGGATCCTAATGACTCGGCGGGAAGTAAAAGCTGGCCTCGAAAAAATGAATCGCGGCGCGTTTGGCGAATCGACGGCCGAAGTGCTGATGCGGGAAGTCCCACGACGCGATCTGGACGTGGCCTAGCGGCGAACTCACCGAATCAGCTTGGGAGATTCGGTGACGGAAATGAAAACGGCCGGCCTCGTGTACGCGAGGTCGGCCGTTTTCGTTTGTTGGCTCCAAGCGTACTTGCCCCACAGGGCAGAACGCAAACCAAGCAGCAAGGCGTTAGGCGGTCGGAAAGATCTGCTGCATCTTGAGCGCGAGGCCCATGTCACCTTTGATCTTGAGCTTACCGCCCATGAACGCCATCTGCGGGTTCAATTTGCCGTGAATCATGTCGACGTAGTCTTGGCTCTCCATCGCAATGGTGATGCTCGGAGAATCAGGTGTACCGTCGGAAACGGAACACGCTCCCTCGCCAATCTTGACCTGCCAGGTTCCGCCATCATCGCCAGCTAGGTCGAACTGGTAGACCGCTTCGATATCCGCCGCAGCGCTAGCGTTGAAGCGCTCGGGCATCATCTTAAAAATTTCGGCTGCAGTGGTGGGTAGTTCGGACATTGGATGTTGCGCCTCCTGACGTGAGAAACTCTGAATCTCGGTCGTTTACGGGACCAGTGCAGGCAAGTCAACGGCGCGGCTCCCAGCCAGATTTCGCGCGTGCCTGCTGCTGGCGATCGTCGCCAATCAAAAAGCCCCCCGGATTGATCCGGGGGGCTTTTCCTTTGAGCCCGAAGGCTCCGTTGCTTCGCTTTTTGGTGTTCGCGTCGACACGAAACCGGGATCGTGCCGAGATCCGCGAAGGCCCCGGCCGCTTTGCAGCGACTGGAAACCTTTTAACGGGTTGCCTATTTCTTTCGACCAGCCTTCTTTTTAGTCGCCTTACGCTTGGTGGCCTTTTTCTTGGTCGCCTTGCGCTTGGTCGCCTTTTTCTTAGTGGCCTTCTTCTTGGTGGCCTTCTTCTTAGTCGCTTTACGCTTGGTGGCCTTTTTCTTGGTCGCCTTACGCTTAGTCGCTTTCTTCTTGGTTGCCTTGCGCTTGGTGGCCTTCTTCTTGGTCGCCTTACGCTTGGTAGCCTTTTTCTTGGTCGCTTTACGCTTGGTGGCCTTTTTCTTGGTCGCCTTACGCTTAGTCGCCTTTTTCTTAGTGGCCTTCTTCTTCGTGGCCTTTTTCTTCGTCGCTTTCTTCTTCGTTACTTTTTTCTTTGTCGCCTTACGCTTGGTGGCCTTTTTCTTGGTCGCCTTACGTTTGGTCGCCTTTTTTCTCGTCGCCATTTTTTGCCTCCTACAGCATTTGCCGCGAACACCTGTGCAGCGAAGCAACGAGCATTGAACGCATCTGTGCCTTCAACTTTTTCAGTATACGGAACCGATAATCCGTGAGTCAACAAATTCGGCAACGTTGTAGATACTTTGCACAAGCCCAAGACACGCAATACCGGTAATAAGCGACGCCTTCGCCACCGATATTGACCAAAGCATCAACAATATTCGCAAACCGACCCGAGAGTCGGGACGGTACTCACGCGAACGCTTTTCGCCCCGGATAAACCGCGCGCTTTCCGAGTGCCTCCTCGATGCGCAGCAGCTGATTGTACTTGGCGGTACGTTCGCCACGTGACAGAGAACCGGTCTTGATTTGGCCCGCTCCAACCGCGACGGCCAGGTCGGCGATGGACGCGTCTTCAGTCTCTCCGGAGCGGTGTGAAATGACGGTCGTGTAGCCATTTCTCTTTGCAAGTCGGATGGTTGCGAGAGTTTCGCTAAGCGAGCCAATCTGATTCACCTTGATCAGAATCGAGTTCGCAGCCCCCTCTTTGATGCCTCGACGCAGCCGCGAAGCGTTGGTCACGAACAGATCGTCGCCAACCAATTGCACCTTTCTACCGAGCGCTTTGTTCAGGCGTACCCAGCCGTCCCAGTCATCCTCAGCCAGCGCGTCTTCGATCGATATAATTGGGTAGCGATGGACCAAACGCTCGTACAAACGCACCATCTGTAAGGCCGTAAGACGAGCCCCTCCAGATTTTCGAAATACGTAGCGACCATCTTCAAAAAATTCTGTTGCCGCAGCGTCCAAAGCCAACGAAACATGACGGCCCGCCTTGTAACCGGCATCCTCGATCGCCCCGAGGATGAGTTTAATCGCCTCATCATTGCTTTGAAGGTCAGGGGCATACCCCCCCTCATCGCCGACATTCGTCGATAAACCGCGAGCCCGAAGCGCCTTGCCGAGGGCGTGGAAGACCTCGGTCCCCATCCGCAAAGCATCCGAAAAACGGCGTGCCCCGTGAGGAACAATCATGAACTCCTGAAAATCGAGCCGATTGTCAGCGTGGGCGCCGCCGTTGATGATGTTCATCAATGGGACGGGCAATATCTTTGCGCGCGAACCCCCAAGATAACGGTATAGCGGCTCTGAATTTGAAGCTGCGCCCGCATGGGCCACAGCCATAGACACGGCCAAAATCGCATTGGCGCCCAAATTCGACTTCGATTCGGTCCCGTCGAGTTGGATCATGCAATCGTCGATCGCCTTCTGCTCGCGCACGTCCATGCCGACGAGCTCGGGAGCGATCACATCGTTGACATTGGCTACCGCCTTGAGAACCCCTTTACCGCCGTAGCGCTTGGGGTCTCCGTCGCGTAGCTCAATAGCTTCATGCTGACCAGTTGAAGCGCCCGAGGGGACGCATGCACGGCCGATGCCACCGTCAACGACGACGTCGGCTTCGAGGGTTGGATTGCCGCGAGAATCAAGGATTTCTCGCGCGTGTATGGAACGAATTTTTTTGGAAACTGCCATCTTTACGCACCCGGCGCGCCCACGATGTGTTGCGCGCGATCGCGGGTGCGCGATATGTTCATCGCACTGTGGCCAAACAAGTACGCCGATCCAACGTAGAACACCGCTCCTATGAGTGGGCAGTACGCGGACTTGCGGGGTTGGCCATAGCGCTGCTCTACGCTCTTTTCTTAAGCCCTTCTGGAATCCCAAAACTGCGTTCGCTCGAAAATGTACTCAAGAGCCGCAGTGATGCTGTCGTAGAACGGATTCGAATCAACAGCGAACTGGAGACCAAGCTCGAAGGTTTGCGCAATGACGATCGAACCCTCGAAGAAGTAGCACGCTCTTCCGGGTTCGCCCGTCCCGCAGAAATCATCCTGGTTCTTCCTGATCCGCCGACAGCGACGAAACTCCAAGAAGAATGAGGGAGATCGCGGGCCCCGGTTAGGACCCGCGATCTAGAGCTGTTTCAGGAACAGCCGCTGGTGTCGCCACACTCCATGCACTTATAGCAAGCGCCATTACGGATCATGATCGACCCGTCGTTGGCACAAACCGGCGCATCGAGCTGGTTGCGAATCATATCAGTCGCCCTACCACCCGGAACCACCCGCAGGTCCGGTTTCGTCTCATCGTCGACAACCGGTTCCGTGGTAGTCACCTCGGTCGGCGGAGCTACAGTTACCGGGCCCTTCTGATCGATGAAGCGGGTCCCGAGGAAGCGGAAGATATAGTCAGTGAGCGACTTGGCGAAGGGAATGTCGCGGTTTTTCGTCATTCCGGACGGCTCGAAGCGCACATGAGAGAACTTATGCACGAGCGCTTCCAACGGCACTCGATACTGCAGCGACAGCGAAGTCAGCGTAGCGATGGTATCCATGAGGCCGGATATTGTGCTGCCTTCCTTGGCCATTTTAATGAAAATCTCGCCAGGAGTGCCGTCTTCGTAGAAGCCAACGTGGATGTAGCCCTCGTGCCCGGCAACATCGAATTTGTGCCGGACCGAGCTGCAATCTTCGGGCAGACGCCGCCGCACCGGCTGCTCTTTGACGACCACTGGCGCTTCCGGTTTCTTGTCGGCACCGGTGTTCAAAGGCTGCGTACGCTTGCAGCCATCGCGATAAATGGCCACGGCCTTGAGGCCCAACCGCCACGATTCCATGTAGATTTCGGCGACCTCGTCGACCGTGGAGTCGGTCGGCATGTTCACCGTCTTGGAAATCGCCCCGGAGATGAACGGTTGCACCGCTCCCATCATGCGAACGTGCCCCAGCGGTGCGATGCTTCGCACTCCGTTACGAGCCTGGAACGCGCAATCAAAAACGGGAAGGTGTTCGTCCTTGAGACCGGGCGCGCCCTCTATGGTGTCCTCGGCGTCAATGTATTCGACGATCTCTTGGGCCTTTCGCTCTTCGTAGCCGAGCCGAACCAAGGCGTTCCCGACCCGATTGTTCACAAACTTAAGCATCCCGCCGCCAACCAGCTTTTTGTACTTAACCAGCGCGATGTCGGGCTCGACCCCCGTCGTGTCACAGTCCATCATGAAGGCGATCGTACCGGTTGGCGCTAGAACGGTGACCTGCGAGTTTCGCACGCCACCAACCTTTGCTCCTTCGATCGCTTCTTCCCACACATCACGGGCCGTTTTGAGTAGATCCAACGGAACGTAACTCGTTTTTAGCTCGCGCGACTTGTCGCGATGCTTCTCGAGTATCCGAATCTGCGGTTCCCGGTTTCGCAAGTAGCCCGCATAGGACCCCATACGAGACGAGACCTGCGTCGACCGTTTGTAAGCTTGACCGCACATGACCGAAGTGATGGCAGCAGCGTAAGCTCTGCCAGCATCCGAATCGTAAGGCAGTCCAAGAGTCATCAGCAAAGCGCCGAGATTGGCATAGCCAAGGCCCAACTGACGGTAGTCGCGTGCAGTTTGGCCGATTTCCTCAGTGGGATAGCTTGAGTTGTCGACGATGATGTCTTGAGCGGTAATGAAAATGTCGACGGTGTGGCGAAAGCCTTCGACATCGAACTTGCCGTCTTCGTCGAGGAACTTCATCAGGTTGATCGACGCCAGGTTGCAGGCCGAATCATCGAGATGCATGTACTCGCTGCACGGGTTCGAAGCATTGATGCGTCCGGTGTTCGGACACGTGTGCCAATCGTTGATCGTGGTATCGAACTGCAGACCCGGGTCACCGCAGAACCAAGCCGCATCAGCGATCTTGCCCCACAGGTCACGAGCCTTCGTCGTACTCATGATGGCCCCGTCAGTTACCCCGCGTGTGCTCCAGTCTTCGTCTTTTTCGACCGCGTTCATAAACGCATCTGTGACCCGCACTGAGTTGTTGGCGTTCTGGAAAAAGATTGAGCTGTAAGCCGCTCCGTCCAACGAACTGTCGTAGCCGGCGTCAATCAGCGCCCACGCCTTCTTCTCTTCATCAGCCTTGCAGCTGATAAACAGATCGACATCAGGGTGCTCAATGTCGAGCACTACCATTTTCGCAGCCCTACGGGTCTTGCCCCCCGATTTAATGACTCCGGCAGAGGCATCGGCTGCGCGCATGAAAGAAACGGGACCTGAAGCAGTCCCACCGCCGGCGAGGTGCTCTTTCGAAGAACGAATGCGCGACAGATTCACGCCAGCCCCGGAACCGCCTTTGAAGATCACCCCTTCGCGACGATACCAGTCCAGAATCGAGTCCATGCGATCATCGACCGAAAGAATGAAACAAGCCGAACATTGCGGCTTCTCTTCAACGCCAACGTTGAACCAAACCGGGCTGTTGAAGCAGCCTTCCTGTTTAAGCAGCAAGAGCGTCAGTTCGTCGCGGAAAATACTGGCCTCTTCCGTCGTCGCAAAGTAGCTCTGAGCCTCACCCCAACCACAGATCGTATCGACGACGCGACCGATGAGCTGCCGCACGCTTTTCTCACGTGAATCGGTGCCAAGGTGACCGCGGAAATACTTCGAGGTCACGACGTTGGTCGCCAATTGCGACCAATCCTTGGGGAACTCGACCCCCTTTTGTTCAAAAACTGCCTTCCCGCCCTCACCCTGAATCAGAGCGTCACGAACTTCCCACTCAACAGTCGAGTATGGATCAACTCCCTGCGAAGAAAGCCTACGCGTGAACGTCAACTCTCCCAGCTTCGAATCGTTGCGGGGTGTTTCGGCGGTATGGGCCTCTGCGGTATGGGCCTCGGCGGTTTGGGCCTCGGCGGAACGTGCGACGGTCTCCTCCATCCTGAATCCTCTCTCTTGTTCTTCTCGGACCCCATGTTCGGAGCCCTCTCCAGGGGCCAAAATCCGTGTCGTACGAGGACGACAGCTCCGGAATCCGGCCGCTACGACCACCCCCCAATCGAGGGGGAAACCCAGGTGAGGAATTGCCACCTCACAGATAATTTTTCAGCCGCAGCCCCCGTTTGGAGGCGCAGCATGTTGTGCGCGAGAGCGAACAGTACCACCACATCTTGTGGGCGTCCACGGAATTGGAAGAAGATCCACCCTATTTCTTAAGGTTGTGCACGGCTTGCGCACATCCCGCAAAATCGTCGGCAGACCGCCGGCCCCTAAACCCCTTCAATGACAGCACTTCGGCACCACTTCGGCATCACTTCGTTGACGCCACGCACTTTCACGATAGGCGAAAATACCACGAAAGTCTAAGCAGTGGCGGGCGTCCGCTGAGCGCCTCTGCTAACTGATCGCCATGGCCAAATCCTCGCGTAGCAAAGACGGCCCAGTCCGCCTCGGCGACGTGCTCGAACGGGCGCTGGCGCGACTCGGACTTGAGCGCAAAATCGATGACTACCGGATCTGGCAGGCTTGGGACGAGGTAGTGGGCCGCACCATTGCTCGCAATGCGCAGCCTGTGCGCTTGGACGGGAAACGCCTCGTTGTGGCTGTGCGCAACGCGTCTTGGCTACACGAGTTGTCAGGACTTAGTCGTGATCTGACAAGGCGTTGCAACGAATGGATGGGGCGCGACGTGATCAGCGAACTTTTCCTCGTAATCGGCGAGGTGCCGCAGCCCGACACGCCCGCGAAACCGAGGGGCTACCGGCCAGCAAGCAAGCCCGACGGTCCGGCACCTTCACTTGCCGCTCCCGGCTTGTCCGACGAGACGGTCGAGGCTTTCGAACGATTGTGGCGGGCAGCCAGACGCCGAGACGGCCACAACCCCAATCAATAGCGTCGGCACGCCACCGAGTGGCATCGAATCATCGGCTTAAATTTGGTTGGTTCTTAGAACCCGGGGGTCTGGCCATTGCGGTTCGATCTTTTCAAACGTCGCGTCGCTTACAGCCTGCTCGGTCATCCCGTCGACATCTAGGGCTTCTTCAGCCTTTTGAACCTGCACCAGTGTTGCGGCAGTCGCAGGATGGCGCGGGACGAACAAGGTGCAGCAATCCTGATCGGGCTGAATGGATATCTCGTAGCTGCCAATCTGGTCGGCAAACCTTGAGATCTCGAGCTTGTCCATCCCCACCAAGGGTCTTAGTACCGGTAACGCCGATGCATCTTCGATCACCGAAAGATTGGACAGGGTCTGCGAAGCAACTTGGCCGAGACTTTCGCCGGTCACCAAGGCATCCGCCCGTACGCGCCTCGCCATGCGTGAGGCGATACGCATCATCATGCGCCGGTACAAAACCACCCGCAGGGGCCGCGGAGCGAAGCGCACGATCTCCGACTGAATGTCTCCAAACGCGACCATTGTCAGTCTAAGCCCACACTGGCCGCGACCGATCACCTGCGCGAGTTCTCGCGCCTTTTGCTGACTCGCATCGTTCAAGTAGGGAACACTGTGAAAATGCAGCGCTTCCAAACGACACCCGCGTCGCTGCATGCGTACACCAGCCACCGGCGAGTCGATGCCGCCCGAAAGGAGCAGCAACACCCGCCCCCCGGTGCTCACCGGTAGCCCTCCGGAGCACGGGACCCGCTCGCGCCCGACCAAAATCGAATCGTTCAAGACCAATACAAACACTTGCTCGTCTGGTGAGCGCAGGTTCACCGGCGCGCCGGTCGCCTCCTGTACGATGGTGCCCAGTCTTCGACCGATTTCCGGCGATTCAAGGGGGAAACGCTTATAGGCACGCCGAACGTTGACCGCGAAGCTGCCCGAAGGCGTCCAGGTTTCCAGCATTTCCCGAACGGCTTCTTCGAGGCTCGCCATATCGGCAGCGAGCCTGCGAACCGGCAGGCAATTGGCAACGCCGGGGACTGACTGCAGGCGTTGAGTGACAACGGCAACATCGGCCTGTCCCAGTTCGACGAGGATTCTCGCATCGATCGCAACGACAGGGCCGCACGGCAGATCGGCAAGCACGCGCCGCACGTTCTCGGTCAAACGACCGACGAACATAGCGCGATGGCCCAGTTTCAGAGCGATTTCATTGTAGTGGACGACAACTACGTCGTTCATGGGTAACTCCGGCGGGCGAACTTAGCGTCCGACATCGTCGCGTCCAAACCGACAGCACCACTGCCCGAAAAAACGCCCCGGCTGAGAAGAGCGAAAAGGTTGAGAATGGCGATTCCGATCGAAATCGCAGGGGACCGCTGTCGGCTTGGGTACAACGCAGAACTTAGAAATCGACCACGAGACCGTCGTGGGCGCATTCGATGACCAGCCCCTCACTTGTGCGCACGTCTTCACCGAGGTGCGTCAGTAGCATGCGACGGCAACCGAGCTGAGGCCGCTTGTCGATCAGTTCGGCATAACTGGTGTGCATGGGCAGCGAAGGGGCCAAGGAGCAGCACTCGCAGAGAAACAGATCGACGTTCTGACTTTGTTCGACAAAGGCTTCCGTCCACCCCGAGTCGCCGGAGAAGAGCAAAGTCCGGTCACTCCCGGCAAGCCGATACCCAAGCGCGTAGGGCTCAGCATTGTGGATGACTTCGAACGCGTGCCCCTGCAAGCCAGCCACTTCAAAATCCTGACCGGGTTCCAGATCCACAAAGTTCAAACCGAACGTAAATTCGTGGTGGAGAAGCTCGCGATACATGTTCGCGTGCAAGGTGAGCACTCGCTCCTGGACACCTTTTGGCCCCAGAATCGTCAAGGGCCGGTCGCGACAGGAAACGAACAGATAATCTAGGAGCAGAAACGGGATGCCCCCGAAGTGGTCGCCGTGAAAATGAGACAGAAGCACTGCGTCAACGACGTTTGGGTCAATGCCTTGGCGCTTTAGGCCGGCCAGGCCACCGGTCCCGCATTCCAACATCAACACCCCACCGGCGTGTTCCAGGATGTTGGAGCTGTGGAGCGAACCGCCAGAGTGAAAGGCATCGCCGGAACCAAGGACGGTCAAACGCATAAGGAGCCAAGTTAGGGCGGCGAGTTCATGCAAGTCAAGGAAGCAATCCATGAAATCGCAGATGCCAATGCGCTTGCAACCGCATCCGACAAGCCGCAGATGGAGCCGTGGATCCCGTTTCAGAACTCGAATTAACGATAGGCTCGTTGTCTTACGGACGTGCTGCCGTGGCCCGCGCCGACGACGGCCGCGTCGTTTTTGTCGAAGGTGCCGCCCCCGGGGATCGTGTCCGTGCGACCATAACCCGCGAGCATGCTCGTCACCTGGAAGCTGAAGTTGCCGAAGTTTTGGAGCCCGGAGCCGCCCGCGTAGCCCCCCCTTGCCCCATTGTCCACGAATGCGGCGGTTGCCCGTGGCAACACATCTCCGAAGACGTCCAGCGCTCGGCCAAACGTCAGTCGATTATCGACTCATTCGAGCGCATCGCAGCAATCCCGGATCCACCGGTATTGGAAATCGTCGCCTCGCCGGCCAGCTACGGCTACCGCAACAGACTCAAACTTCGCGCAGAAAACGGCCGACTCGGTTTCTATCGCGCGCAAACCAACCGACTCGTGCCGGTCAAAGATTGCCTGCTTGGCGAAGAGCGCGTGCGCGAAGGACTGCCGATTGCAGAAGCACTCGTAGCTTCGCTCTCGACCCGCGTGACCCGCGCCGAGATCGCTTCGCGCGGTGATCGCCCCGGCTTAGTGCTGGCGCTGAATGCCGACGGCCGTTTGCGCCGCTCTGACTCGTTGGCAGTCCGCGCGTTCGTCGAGGAACGCCGTGGAGGCTTCCGCGGTGTTTATTTTCATGGTCGCGGATGGGACCGCACCTGGGGCGACACAACGCGCGTCTATACCTTGCCCGATGGCCCCGAGCTTTTGTTGCCGGGAGCCTCTTTCGGACAGGTCAACACATTGGCCAACGAGTTACTGGTGGCCGATGTTGTCGCACAGGTAAACGCTCCGGCCGGTCCCCGCGTGCTCGAACTGTATGCGGGCGCTGGAAACTTCACACTGGCCCTAGCGCACATGGCCGGGCGTATTAGCGCCGTAGACTCCGACGCGAATGCAGTTGAAGCCGGGCGCATGGCGGTCAAGGCACAGGGAATTCGCAACGTCGGGTTTCATCACGCGCGAAGCGAGCAGTTTCTGGCCGAATACGACGGACGCGCCCCCGACGTCGTTCTCGTCGATCCTCCCCGCAACGGGCTCGCTAATGTGACCCAAGCAGTGGCGGCGCAGAACGCGCCGCGCATCGTGTATGTGTCCTGCAACCCTGCAACCTTGGCCCGAGACGCGAAAGTGCTGACCGAGCGGGGCTATGCCCTGGTACGATCCCGGCCTTTCGATCTTTTCCCACACACCTTCCACGTCGAAAGCGTCTCAACCTTTGAGTTGACTTAAGAAAGGGGGGTTCTTACCCTCCCTTTCATTGTCGCGCTTTGGCCGACAACCGCTCCTCATGAAGAAGAAAACGCCGGCCGCCGAGGCTCCCTCTCGCACCAAGATAACGATCATCCCCGGCAAGGGGGTCTCGCAAGCGATCAACTACCTCCTTGAGGACCGCGACGAGCTCGAGTGGCTCGTGGCGGTGGGGCGTAACAAAGACGGCGAAATCTTTTTCTACGACACCGGCGGCGACATCATCGAAGACCTCGGTACGCTGGAGTATCTGAAGGCTCGCATCAGCCGTGCCCACTTCGGCGAGGACGTCGAATAGACGTCCTGCCCCCCGCCTAGTGCGGACTTTTTTCCTCTTTATCATTCTCAATTCGCTGCTCGGGAGTCCCGTGCTGGCGATCCTCGTCATTTTGGCGATGGCGTGGTTCGCCGAAGCGCAATGGACCGGACGCTATTTTAATCCGGCCTCGTGGATGAAGGGCCGCAGTGAACTAACCGACCTACAGCACAAGGTCGCGATCAATCCGCACGACGTCGGCGCCCACAACGACATCGGCAGAATTCTTGTCCGCAAGGGCAAGGCTAGCCAAGGGTTGGAACATTTGCGCAAAGCCATCGTGCGCATGGACGACTCCGCAGAGACTCAGTACTGGCTGGGATTGGCCCTAATGGAGACCGGAGAAACGCAGGAGGGAGAGCGCCACATCCGCCAGGCCTTGGTGATTGACCCTCGCCACGCCTACGGCGAACCGTGGGTTCAGCTCTCACGACGCTTGCTCGACGATTCGCGAGCCGAAGACGCCGCCGAAACCGCTCGACAAGCCACGTCGATCAATACGTCTAGCGTCGAAGGCTGGGGATTGCTCGGCCGCGCCGAGAAGGCATTGGGAAACCACGAAGCCGCAGCGACTGCCTTCGCGCAAGCCGCCGAGACCTACGATCATCTTCCGCGCTATCTGCGCCTGGCCTCACGTCCCTTCGCGCGCGAGGCCAAACGCGAAGCACGTCGCTAGCAAACCGGGACGTTGCTTTGCTGCAGGTCTACTCCAACGCGTGAAACACCAGACCAGTTAGAAGTTTGGGATAATAGTAGGTCGACTTTTGCGGCATCAGCTCGCCCGCCAGACACACGTAGGCCATCTCTTCGGCACGCGTGGCATTCATCAGGAACGCGCCTTCCAACGTACCGCTTGCGACTTTGTCCATAAGGACACGCGGGTCGATCGAATACGCTAGCTCGGCCTCACCGCCACCAGCATTTGAAAGCGCATGCCCGAGAATCGCATCGTGGAGAACCTTGACGTCCAGTTTTGCCAGAGGCGACGATGCAGTCTCGTCAACCGGGCGACGAACCAGCAGGTTCACTGATAAGTCCCGCAGGATGACCCCAAAGGCGTTCTCTGCAGTATCCGCGGCACGAAGCCCCTCGATGAGCGCTTGCGCGCCGGCGTCATCTCGATCAAAGCGTTCAACGGTGAAATTCGCCGCCAGCTGCTTCTCGAACCGAGCATGATCGGCTCCACCTGAGCTTCGCATCTCCCGGTGAGTCGGCAAGATCACCAGACCGGGGTCTTCGAACGCAGCAAGAAAGGTCAGGACGTGAGCATCGGGCGCTTCATCATCGCGCGGAGCATCTTGGGCCGTAGGAGGGTCGACGTTGTCATGGCGTTCGTACCAATAGTTCAGCGCCGTTTCGTAGCGGTGGTGGCCATCGGCAATGAAAACCGCGCGATCCGCGACAGCTTGCTCGATCCCTT
Source organism: Binatia bacterium (assembly GCA_047611725.1). Taxonomy (GTDB): domain Bacteria; phylum Desulfobacterota; class Binatia; order UBA1149; family CAITLU01; genus JBLFWR01. Next base: position 43,077 of record JBLFWR010000006.1, read on the forward strand.
CTACCGTGGCCGGATCCGAAATCGCCCACATCCGATGGCGCACTCCCTCATGCATCACATCGATGATGGCGGGCGCTTCCCAGCCACCCTCGGGCGCGGGTCTAAAATCCGGGTTCGAAAACGTTCCAAAAATCGGGCTGAGGTTGGCCCGAACCCGGCGGGTCAATTCAAGACGATCCTGTTTGTGATGCGCAAACGTCGTTTCATGGCGCAGCACGACTCCTGTGCTGAACGCTTCGAGATGCAACGCCCCCAGCACACCGACACGCCGACGCGGGCCTTCGGCGTCAAACTCTTGCGCGTAGAGATAGAAGCTCGCGGTTTCATCGCGAACCAGCGCACCGTTTGCCTGCCAATCACTAAAGACTTCGGCTGCGGCGTCATGACCTTCCTTGTTCAGAATCAGACGAGTGACGTTATAAGGACTTCCAGCCAGAAGCCGCTCGCGCATCGCGTCGTCGATGACGTCGTAGGGAGGAGCAACAACTGCAGTTAGGTCGCCGACCTTATCGTTTGCGTAGCGGATAGACCGCAGGGGACGAAATCGAGCCAAAGTCATTCCTCCGTGAAATCAGAAACGATCCTAACGACCGCAACTTGCCTGCGGCGCATAAGTGCCGCTCCGAAAATACTCAACCCGCACTAGCGAGTCCGTTATCCACTACTACGAAGAACGATCGATCGCGCGCCAAGCGATGTCTTGGCGGTAGTGCGTGCCGCGCCAGCTAATTCGTTTCACAGCCTTGTAAGCACGCGCAGCCGCATCGCCGACTGAGCCAGCGCGAGCCGTCACACCAAGAACCCGGCCACCAGCGCTCGTCCACCGACCCTGGTCATCCTTCTTCGTTCCACCGTGAAAGACCATGACATCGGCGTCGGTCTCAGCATCTTCGATACCGCTGATGACATCGCCGCGCACCGGCGCACCGGGGTAGTTTTCAGCGGCCATAACAACGCAAACAGCAGCGCCCGGATGCCATCGGGCTTCCACCTCGGACAAACGCCCGTCGATCGTCGCTTCCATAAGGTCGACCAAACTCGATTCCAACCGCATCATGATCGGCTGACATTCCGGATCCCCAAAACGAACGTTGTACTCGAGCACCTTGGGACCATCGGCGGTCATCATCAGGCCAGCATACAGGACACCGCGAAAATCGATGCCGCGAGCCGCCAGTATGCGTACGGTTGGTTCGATCACCGTGCGGACGATCTCTTCGCTTTGCGCCGTACTGACTACCGGCGCTGGGGAGTACGCCCCCATGCCGCCTGTGTTGGGGCCCTTGTCTCCGTCAAAAACCGCTTTGTGGTCTTGAGAAGTCGCCAAGGCCAGTACCGATTTTCCATCGGTCAACGCCATGAACGAGGCCTCTTCGCCATCGAGAAATTCTTCGACGACTACGCGCGATCCCGCATCGCCAAACGCGTTGTCCTCGAGCATGTCCCGAATCGCAGCCTCGGCTTGGTCGTACTCAGTGCAAAGCACGACTCCCTTGCCCGCGGCAAGACCGTCGGCTTTGACGACAACCCTCGGACCGAGTTCGCGCGCGAAGGCGATCGCCGCATTCACTTCCGTAAACTCGCCATACGCGGCGGTCGGAACGCCTGCGTCGACAAGCACCTGTTTCGTAAACGCCTTGGAGGCTTCCAATTGCGCCCCCGCGCGATCGGGTCCGAAAATTCGCAACCCACGGGCATGAAAAATGTCAACGATCCCGGCCGCCAACGGCCCTTCGGGGCCGACCACCGTAAGATCGATTGCTTGCTCGCATGCGAAGTTCGCTAGACCTTCCAAATCGTCCGGACGCAGGCCTGTCGACGTAGCGACCGTTTCCATTCCCGGCGAACCGGGCGCAGCCAAAACTTCCGTCACGCGCGGATCGCTCGCGATTTTCCAGGCCAGCGCGTGTTCGCGCCCACCACTGCCTACAACCAGAACGCGCATTAGTGACGGAAGTGGCGAAAGCCGGTCATGACCATCGCCATGCCGTGCTCGTTGGCCGCATCGATAATCTCGCTATCACGCATGCTCCCGCCCGGTTGGATAACGGCCGTGGCCCCGGCTTCGGCACAAACGTCGAGACCATCTCTAAATGGAAAGAACGCGTCCGAAGCGACCACACAACCCTTCAGAGGTCGCCCGTGATCCTGGGCGCGCATGACCGAGATTCGTGCAGAATCCACCCGACTCATCTGCCCAGCGCCGACGCCGACGACCGAATCAGAGCCAGCCAAAACGATGGCGTTCGATTTTGTGTGCTTGCAGACCTTCCAGGCGAAATCCAAAGAGACCAGCTCGGCAGCGGTCGGTTTTCGTTTCGTGACAACTTCGCAGTCAGCAGCCACCGACGGCGCGAGATCGCGACTTTGAACGAGCAATCCACCGAGAACACGCTTCATGTCGAGTGCATCGCGGCCCCCGGCGGCAAAAGAATCGACTTCGAGAAGGCGCACATTCTGTAGCCGCTTCGTCGATTGCCAGACCGCCCGCGCCTCGTCCGTAAATGAGGGCGCCAACACGATCTCAACGAAGACATCCTTCATGGCCTCTGCGGTTGCGCCGTCTACTTCGCGATTGAACCCGATGATTCCGCCGAAAATCGAAACCGGATCGCATTCGCGAGCCCGGGCAAACGCCTCACGAGGATCTTGGCCAAGCGCAACACCACAAGGGTTGGTGTGCTTCATTGCGACACATACGGGCTCGGCGAACTCCATGACCAACTGCAGTGCCGCGTCGGCATCGACAATATTGTTGTAGGAAAGTTCTTTGCCCGCCAATACTCGCGCCGTCGCGATGGAAGGCCCCGCCACCTCGCTGCCTCGATAGAATGCCCCGTTTTGGTGCGGATTTTCACCGTAGCGCAGGCCCTGCACTTTCTGCCACTGGTTGTGGATGCTCTCGCCGAAGCCATCTTGCGCATCCAGACGGCCGAACCAGTCAGCGATCATGCCGTCGTATGCAGCGGTTGCGCGATACGCCTTGGCGGCCAAGCGACGACGCGTTGTCGCAGTAACTCCGCCATCGGCGAGTTCCGCCAACACTACCGCGTAGTCGGCCGGGTCGGTCACAATTGCCACATCTGCATGGTTCTTGGCAGCCGAACGAACCATCGAGGGGCCACCGATATCGATATTTTCGATGGCTTCTTCGAAGGTACAATCACGCGCTGTAACCTCCGCGAACGGATAGAGGTTCACACACACAAGGTCGATGCCGGTAATCCCGTGTTCTTCCATCGCCGCACGGTGCGAGTCCAAGTCACGACGCCCGAGAATTCCACCGTGAATTTTCGGGTGCAGAGTTTTCACTCGCCCGTCCATGATCTCAGGCGACCCGGTGTGCTCGCTGACATCGACCACCTCCAAACCAGCCTCGCGCAACGCGCGCGCCGTGCCGCCGGTCGAAAGAATCGTTGCGCCGTTGCTTGCCAACCCGCGTGCGAGATCTACCACTCCGGTTTTATCACTCACACTGATCAGCGCGGTGCGTACTGTCGTTCGTTCTTCGCTCAAGAAATCTTTCCTCCGATAGCGCTACTGGACGTGCCAAGGTCGGCGTCCACGTAGGTGCGCGTAACGCGCGGGCTTACGCGCGAAACCAGCTCATAAGAAATTGTACCCGCCTTTTCCGCGACGGTTTCGGCACGAAGCTCGGGACCCCAAAGAACCGCTTCGTCACCAATGGTGATTGAACTGACATCCGTGGCATCAACCATGATGTGGTCCATGCAAACGCGGCCGACCACCGGTGCCAATCCGCCCCCCAAAAACACACTGCCACAACCGGAAAGCGCCCGCGGGTACCCATCGCCATAGCCAATACGCAGCGTGGCCAACGTCGTGGGCCGAGCAGTGTGGAATGCGTGGCCGTAGCCGACCCCCTCGCCCGGTGCCAATGACGCGACTCGAATCACCACTGCCGACAGACGCATGACCGGCTGCAATTCGTCTTCATGCGCGATGCCCGGTCGCGGGCTCAGCCCATAAAGCATCAGCCCGGGGCGAGCCAGGTCAAGACGGGCGCGCGCAGACCCGAGAAGCCCGGCGCTGTTGGCGGCGTGCAGTTCCAAGTGCCCAACGATCGGCTCCACCGAGCGGGCCACGTGCTCCAGACTGGTCAATTGTGCTTCGAGCAGCTGTGAGTCCACAGCTTCGGCCTCGGCAAAATGGGAGCACAGCCCGACCACGGAGACACAGGGTAGCGATACGGCCAGCTCGGCCAAGGCCGCCATTTCGTGGGGTTCGGCACCTAAGCGACGCATCCCGGTATCAACACCGAGGTGAACCCGAAGCTGCCGTCCAGCAGCGTCGGCGCGCGCGGCGAGAATACGGAGAGTTTCGGGATCGCAAGCCACGACCTCGGCGCCACTGGCCAGCAAAGCGTCGGCGTCACCGGCAAGGACACCGCCAAAAACAACAACGCGAGACGGCCCAAGGCCAGTTACGGCCTGCGCTTCTGCACAAGTCGCGACTCCGAACATCTCGCACCCGCTGGCCGCCAGACAGCGCACAACCGCGTCGATACCGTGTCCATAGGCATCAGCTTTGACCATCGCCAGGATGCGGGACGACGGCGCAGCCAAGCGGCACGCCAAACGGTAGTTGGACGCGAGGGCGCAAAGATCGATAAATGCCTGGGGAGCGCTGGACGGCGCGGGGTGACCGGCCATGGGTAGGTGACTACCAGCCGACTCGGAGCTTGTAAAACTCGCTCTTGGGCGCTATCCGAAGCGCGTGTTGGTGACCGTGAACGGCGAGGAGCGGCAGGTGCCCGACGCCCTGCAACTTGACCAATTAATCGATCTTTTGGGCTTGGCCGGTAAACGGCTGGCCGTTGAACATAATCGCGAGATCGTGCGCCGCCAAAGCTGGACCGACGTGGTCTTGGCCGACGCTGATGTCATCGAGATTGTGCATTTTGTAGGGGGTGGCTGACCATGGCCGACAACGATCCGTTCGAGCTGGCCGGCAAAACCTACAAGAGCCGCCTTATTGTCGGTACCGGCAAGTACAAAGATTTCGAAGAAACCAAACGGGCCGTGGAGCTCTCAGGCGCCGAGATCGTCACTGTGGCTGTACGCCGGGTGAACATCACCGACCCCAGCAAAGAGAACCTGCTCGATTTCGTCAGCCCTGAACGATTCACGATCCTGCCCAACACGGCCGGCTGCTACACCGCCGACGAAGCGGTGCGCACGTTGCGGCTGGCGCGCGAGGCTGGCGTTGGCAACCTCGTAAAACTTGAAGTCATCGGAGACGATAAAACCCTTTTCCCAGATGTCAGCGCAACATTGAACGCCGCCGAGACCCTTATCGCCGACGGGTTCGATGTCTTGCCCTACATCACTGATGATCCGGTCGCCTGCTTGCGACTCCAGGAAATGGGATGCAAGGCCGTCATGCCACTGGCCGCACCGATCGGGTCCGGGCTCGGCATTCGCAACAAGTTCAATCTGCGGATCATCCTTGAGCAGGCCACGGTCCCCGTCATCGTCGATGCCGGAGTCGGCACCGCCAGCGACGCGGCGGTAGCGATGGAAATGGGCTGCGCTGCAATCTTGATGAACACGGCAATCGCGGGAGCACGAAATCCACTGCTCATGGCCGCGGCGATGCGCAAGGCCACGGAAGCCGGACGCGATGCGTACCTAGCTGGCAGAATCGATCGAAAGCTTTACGCGACCGCATCTTCACCGCTGTCTGATTTGATCGACTGACCGAAGAGAACGGGTAGGCAGTGTCCAAACCACACCTAGCGATCCTAGCGATCATAGCTGCCATAGCTGCCATAGCTGCCATAGCTGACAACCCGCCAGCTCATCGCCCGGCACCGACCCCATGAAGCTGCCCGTTCAGCCGTTCCTAGTCTACATCACGCCAAGCCACGCCGATCCCCGAGCGGTACTTGAAACGATCGACGGCGCCTGTCGCGGCGGAGCAGCTGTGGTTCAGCTGCGGCGCCCAAACGACGAGGGTGGCCCGCTGCTCGAGTTGGCCATTTCCGCTCGTAAAATCACCCGTGGCTACGGGGCCATTCTTTCGATTAACGACCGCCTTGACGTCGCGCTCGCCGCAAGTGCAGACGGCATCCAACTTCGTGCAGCGGGTATCGGCACGAAAGACGCTCGTGCCCTTGTCGGCCCCGAATGCTTGCTTGGGCGATCGGTCCACTCGGCGTCTGAGATTCTTGATGAAGAGAATCGGGCAGTTCAGCTCTTCCAATTCGGAACCGTCTTTCCGACACCATCCAAGCCTGGTCTGGCCACCCAAGGACTTGCGCCCTTACGAGCGGCCGCACACGCGGCTTCCGATTCAGGCGCACGCCTGGTTGCGGTCGGCGGAATCGACGCCGACAACGCGGCAGCGGTAATCGCGGCAGGGGCCAGCGCAGTGGCGGTGATTCGCGCGATCAGCGATGCCAGCGATCCCTGCTTGGCGGCGCGCACATTGTGCCACGCCATCGCCACGGCAGGCTCAGCCGGAGCTACGTAGTCCTACTCAGTGCAGCCCAGTGCAGCCCAGTGCAGCTCAGTGCAGCTCAGTGCAGCACTGCCGGGTAGCCTGCGAGCGTTGACTGCGCTACGCAGTGCCGGTGTCAGCCCTTTCCGCGCCTCCCGCCGCGCTCCAAGAAGACCTCCCTCTGGCGCCCAAAGATCGATTTGTCTACGAGATTTCTCTCGCAGACCTCGGCTTGGGCGAGACCGAAATCGCAACCCTCGTTGAGGCCGGCCCCCTGTGTTTCCTGGACTTCGAAGCCACCGGCCTGGATATGGCCGCGGACACGCTCATCGAGGCAGGCGCCGTGCGCATCGATCCAGGCGCATCCACAGCACAAATCTTCAACAGCCTGATCCGAACCGAGTTGCAGCTGACGCCTTTCATCAAGCGTCTAACGGGTATCGCCCAAGAAGATCTCGTTGACGCGCCCGAAGCGATGGAAGTTTCTCCTGCGCTGAACGCGTTCATCGGAGATGCCGCGGTCGTTGCCCACAACGCTGCCTTTGAACGGGCGTGGCTGGAACGGGCGGTCGAACCGCGCTTTCGCGACCACGCCTATTTGGACACGGTAGAGCTGCTGGCGCTCGTGTATCCGGACAGTCCCAACATGAAGCTCGACACGTTCTGTCGACGCGCGTTGGGACGTCAAGAACGCCATCGTGCCCTCGACGATGCGTTGGATACGCTACGCTTAGTCGCAAATATTCTTGAAGAATCTCGAGACGGCAGCCCTTCAGCGGCCAATGCATTGGAGTGCATGCGAGCCTTCGCGCCTCGCTCCCCATGGATCGCACGCCTAGCGGGCCTTAGTGGTTCAGCGTCAACGGCAGTGGCGCCGAGAGGCCCGGGAGCATCCGTATCCGGCCCATCCCTGGCTCCCGTAGCATTCGATGCTGACGCGATCGCCAAGCGATTGTCGGACGACGATCACGTCGTTGATGTCGTTCCAGGCTTCGCCAGCCGCACCGGCCAAATCGAAATGGCACGCCGTGTACACGGCTGTTTGGCCGGGTCCAAAGGTAAGACAGTCGTACTTTGCGAAGCCGGAACCGGCATCGGCAAAACCCTAGCCTACCTGGCAGCAGCGATTCCGTTTGCCGTAAAAACCGGTGAACAGGTCATCATTTCGACCTCTTCGAAAATGCTGCAGACCCAACTCCTCGAAAAAGACATCCCAGCCGCTGCGCGCATGCTTGGCTACCCCGACCTGCGTTTCGCGGTCATGAAGGGACGCGGCAACTACGTTTGCCGTCGCCGCCTGGATGCCTTTCTCGACACCAAACGAAGCGAGGGCAAAGGCGATTTTGCGACTGCCCTATTGGCCGCGTTCGCCGAAAGCACCGGACACGGCGAAGTCGACCGAATTCCCAGTGTGCTCTTTCAACTCAACCCAGAGCTTGAGCGTCACACACGAGAGGTCACCAGCGGTGACGCGACCGAGTGTTCGCGCAGCGCCTGCGAAAAGACGGCTGGCCATTGCGTTTTTCGCGAAGCGCGAAGGAGATTAGAAGGCGCCGAGATCGCGGTCGTGAATCACGACTTGCTGCTGCGTTGGCCACCCGACTACCCACCGCTGCGACATTTGATCCTCGACGAGATCCACGAACTCGTCGAGCGCGCCGATGGTGCGTACGCGCGAACTGCCAACGCCGTGGAGATTGTGCATCGTCTCGAAGGGCTCCTTGGACGCCGAGGCGGTGAAGGCGCCAGCGACGATGACCGCGTACGCAACGCCGCCGAGCAAGCCCTGACCTTTGCTGCTGCCGTGGGCGAGGAAGGCCGCCGCGTCGCTCGCAGCGGAAACTCCAACCCGAGTTTCCAATTTAGTCGCGACGAGATGCTCGTGCCCTGGGATGGCCCGGGCCCGGAATGGAAAGAACTCATAGATCAGGGGCTCGGGCTTGCCACAGCGCTGAGCGAAATCACGGGGAACATCAGGGCCAGCGACGAAGAAAGTCGCCTGGGCCGCACCTGCGAAGTGTTCGAAGAGGCCGTTCGAGTGCTCGAGGGCGCGCTGCCGCAGCCGAGCACCGACATGTTCGTGTACCGCATGCGGGGCCTTTCTCGACCGAGCACGATCTCCTGGCGCTTGGTTGCCACACCAGTGCTTCCAGCCGACGATTTTCGAGTTCGAGTTTTGGAACAGGCTGAAAGTGTATTCGGGACAACCGCGACATTGAGTGCGGGCGGAGACGGTTCAGGAGCCGTACGCGAGTTACGACTCGAAGAAGGCGCCGCCGGTCGTCTTGAGGTTGCACCAGCCATCCCCAGCCCCTTCGACTACAAGCGAAACCTTGAGGTTCTGTTTCTCGCTGACACAACCGACCCTTCGCAGCTGGTCGAGAACACCGCGCGAGCGATTGTCACGACGGCAAAAGGCTTGGGAGGTAGAACTCTGGGGTTGTTCACGAGCCGTGATCGCATGGTGCGTGTGGCCAACGCTATTGAGCCGCTCTTGGCGGCAGAAGGAATCACGGTGATCGCGCCGACCACCGGCAACGCAGATCCGCACGATCTGGTTCGCACCTTCATCGCCAGCGACCGAGCCGTGCTGCTTGGCGCGAGAAGTTTCTGGCAGGGCGTCGATATAGCGGGAGACTCTTGCCAAGCGGTGGTCATCGAAAAGTTGCCGTTCGATGTTCCAGGCGACCCACTGCTTGAACGCCGCGCTGAGGTCTTATTCGGCAGCGGGCGACGGGCGTTTCACGAGTACAACATTCCGCGCATGCTGCTGCGACTAAAGCAGATGATGGGCCGACTCATTCGGACGCCACATGATCGTGGGATCATCGTGTTGGTCGAGTCGCGTGCCGACAAGCCCTATTTTCGACGACTTCGTGATGCCGTACCTCCGGCGGCGGAGACACATCTGATTCCTGCCAGCGATTTGGAAAGGGTGGTCGAGGACTTCGTGAGACGCCAGCCTAGCGACGAAAGCGGTCACCAGAGCAGCAATCAGTCACTGACCGACTGATCAGTCGGCTCGATGCGCTGGGCGCAGTAAGTCGCTCAGTGTTTTTACCGGATTGAAGGTGACCGGCGGAACCTCGACAAACACCGTGTTCCACGCGGCCATCGCCCCGTTCCAGAGACCGGGCAGTTCCAGCGAGCGTAAGGCGCGACCGCCGTGGGTCTTCTCAGCGATGAAGACAGCCTCGGAATCTACGAATCGATCGAGTTCGTAGGAACTGCCATCGGGTTTGCGGAACGCGCAAACAAGGTCGACTGGATTGAAATGCGTGGCGCCCTGGAAAATAGATTTCTGGGTCTCGTCAGCGAGATCGATCTGCGAGCTTTCGACGATCTGGACCGCTGCACCATCACCCAAGCGATCGGTTACCCAGAAAGGACCGCCACCCGGTTCGCCCTCGTTACGTACCATTCCGCAAACTCGTAGGGGACGATCCAGCCGTGAAGTCACCCACGCAGCTACGTCGACATCGTGTGTGGGAACAGCTCCGAAGCGAGACGCCACAACCTCCAGCGCGCGATCAACCGCTGTGCCGCGTCGCGCGTGGAGGCCTTCGAGCGCAGCGAAGACTTCAGTGCGGATTTCGTGCAAAAGGCCGCCTAGTACCTTCTTCCAATCCATCGCTTGGTTTGCGGCCGAGGCTGGCAGCACGTTGTCAATGTTCTTAACGAAGACGATGTCGGCGTCGATATCGCCGAGATTTTCAATGAGAGCACCATGACCTGCGGGGCGAAAAAGTAAGTGCCCCTGATCATCACGGAAAGGTTCGCCGGTCGGTGTCACCGCTAAAGAATCACTGGACGGGTGCTGGGTTGAAAAAGAAACTTCAAGCCGCACACCGAAGCGCTGTTGAAAGTCCGGGACGGTTGCCGCCACCAGCGCTTCGAAGCGACTTCGGTGCTCCGGGGAAACAGTAAACTGCAGTCGTGACACACGGCCACGGCCCATCGCATACGTGCAAGCCTCAAAAAGATGCTCGTGAACCGGCGTATGCACAGCGGCACCGTGCCGGTGAAAAGCCAGCAGCCCCTTTGGAAGTGCCGCGTACCCGAGACCGTCCTCGCCCAATATCGTTTCTAGAATTTCGCGAGCCGAGGCGTTTTCCAGGCTTTTTCCACGCTCGACTAGGCTGCGGGAAAGATCGTCACGCAGCGCCAGGTCGCCGATGCGATCAACAACCTCCAGGCAATCTGCCGCCTTCGCATCCCCGCCATCTTTAAGCTGCGCGAGATCCGCGCACGTTTCGATTCCACCCGACAATAAAGCGAGCAACGAACCGAACATGCGTGAGGCGGCTCCCGACGCCGGGACAAACTTGGCGATGTCCAAATCGGGATGCGCATGCTCCCAACACTCAATAAGGCGCGAAGCTTCTTCGTCGTCGATGGCAACAATCCCATCACTGAGCGTACAGGGGCGTAGCAAACGGGACGGAACGGGCGGGTGTTCGTAATGGGCTAGATGAGACTCCACGGTCGCAAGCGCGCTACCACGCTCACTGAGGAATCCAAGGTCATCTGTAGAAAAATTAATCAGTGGCACGGTCGGTGGCACGGTCGGCTCGGCGGCCGCAGCCGCCGTGTCACAGACGTCGATCTAAGCGACGGCTTCCTTCTTGATTAGTTTATCAAGGTCGCCAGTCTCAAGCATCGAAAGCACGATGTCGGATCCACCCACAAACTCACCATCAACGTAAAGCTGCGGGACTGTCGGCCAGTTCGAAAAATCCTTGATCCCCTGGCGCAGGTTTGGATCATCGAGCACATTGTAGCTGGCGAACTGCTCGCCAACTTCGCGCAGAGCGTTGACCGTCATTTGCGAGAAACCGCATTGCGGCATTGCCGGAGTGCCCTTCATGTAGAGCACAATGCGGTCGGTTTTGACCTGAGTTTGAATCGTCTGAAAAATATCGTCGGGCATGGGCTTTACCTCGGTTGTCGAATTCCGAATCGCCGCACTTGTGCGAGCGCTTTCAGATCTCGGTGACCAGACGCTCTCGGTACTGGTCAGGGGTCAGGGTTGTCAGTGCAAGTGCATGAATCTCAGCCTTCATCGCGTCGCCTAGGGCGCCATAGACCAAGCGGTGTTGGGCAACCATTGACGAACCGTTGAAGGATTCTGCAATCACCGTCACATCGAAGTGATCGCCGCCTCCGGCATCGACCGCTCGCACGTCAGCATCCGGAATTGCCGTCTTGATTTTCGACTCGATGGTTTTAGCGTCCACTTCCAATTTCTCCTTGGTTGCGAACAACCTCGCGTGGGCACGGCTGGATTGCAAGATAGCGAAACCAGCGGCAATCCACGCAATGCTGGCCGCTTATCGGTGGCTGGCTGCCACAATCACTGATATTGCCATCGCGCGCGCAGGCACAACGGCCTTCTTGTGGCCCTCAACCGTGGCATCGCATCACCAGCAGTGATTCAATGGGCTTGCGCGGGGCCATCAACCACCCCGCTTAACTGCCATGACAGGCCAACTACAGAACCCGCTGGAACGCCTAGGAAACCTATCTACATGGGTATTTTCCCTGGCCACACCGGAGCGAGCGTTTTACCCAGCCATGCTGGAGAGAGCCGCCCTGGAATCGGGCGACCACCTTCTCGACCTAGGCTGTGGAACAGGCGACTACCTTGCCGCCACCGCCTATGCCGAGCCTGGCGCCATTTTGGTCGGTGTTGACCACGACGCCGACTCGCTGGAAATCGCCTCACGCAAGATCACCGGCACGGTTCATCCGGTCGAGCTCCACGTTTCAGAGGCCCAATCGCTGCCGCTGGAAGACGATGAGTTCGACATCGTGGTCGCCTCCTTGTTGTTCGGCGAGATGTCACCGTCTGTTCAGACCGCAACACTGATCGAATGCCGGCGCGTCCTGCGGCCCGGGGGGCGCCTTTTAACCGCCGACTGGGCCTTCCCCGGCAATCTAGTCACCCAGGCCCTGCGTTTCCCCACCGACCTGGTACGGGGCGCTCTGGGTATGGGGAGCGATCGTTTGCGGCTCGGCGATCGAATTGCCATCTCAGGCTTTCACCCGCCCGAGATCGTCGGGCGGTTCACGACCATAGCGGGACCAATCGTCCTGCTAGAAGCCCACGTCCCGCTGAGCAGCTAGGCCTGACTCCCTATCCCATCAGCCATCCGCCCAGGCCCTAATAGGCTGTAGAAGCAACGAAAATGCAGGCGAATTCTCCAATTCGCGTCCGACTGCAGCTTATGCCAGTTCTGCAAGATTCCCTTTCGGAACCAGCGTTAGCTCAGGCTTCACGCGCCGGTTCCCGCACCCACCGGAGGCTCGATACACGGATGAACAAAGCGCTGAACGACTGGGTCGAAGAAGTCGCCGCTCGCACCAAACCGGACCAGATCGTCTGGTGCGACGGATCGCAAGAAGAATACGATCGCATAACTGCCGAGCTGGTAGCCAGCGGGGATCTCACGAAGCTCAATGAGGAGCTGCACCCCAACAGCTTCCTTGCCCGAAGCGATCCTCAAGACGTCGCACGCGTCGAGCACCTCACCTTTATTTGTAGTGAGAACGAAGCCGACGCGGGCCCGACCAATCACTGGATGTCGCCAGCTGAAGCAGAGACCAAAGTCTTGCCGCTGTACGAAGGCTGCATGAAAGGTCGCACGTTGTATGTCGTACCCTACATCATGGGTCCGGCCGGTTCGGCGATCTCGGAAGTCGGCATCGAAATCACCGACTCGCCCTACGTTGTAATCAACATGCGCATCATGACGCGTATGGGAAAGATCGCACTCGACCAGCTCGGCGACAGCGACCACTTCGTAAAGGGGCTGCACTCGCTTGGCGACTTGTCGCCCGACCGCCGCTTCATTCTGCATTTCCCCGAACGTCGGGAGATCTGGTCGATCGGTTCGGGCTATGGCGGCAACGCCTTGCTCGGAAAGAAATGCTTCGCCCTGCGTATCGCCTCAACGATGGCACGCTCCGAGGGCTGGCTTGCCGAACACATGCTGATCCTCGGCCTCCAGAGCCCAGAAGGCGATATCAGCTACATGGCCGCTGCTTTCCCGTCCGCCTGCGGCAAAACCAACCTGGCAATGATGCTCCCGCCCAAAAGCCAAAACGGCTGGAAGATTTGGACGGTCGGAGACGACATCGCATGGATGAAGTTCGGCGACGACGGCCGACTTTATGCGATCAATCCCGAAGCTGGGTTCTTTGGCGTTGCTCCCGGAACCAGCAACAAGACCAACCCCAACGCGATCAGTTCCCTGAGTAAGAACTCGATCTTCACCAACGTGGCGCTAACCGACGACGGCGACGTGTGGTGGGAAGGACTGGGCGATCCGCCTGCTCACGCCATCGATTGGAAGGGCAACGATTGGACACCCGAGTCGGAAACGGCAGCCGCCCATCCGAACTCACGTTTCACTGCACCAGCCGACCAGTGCCCGGGCGTCTCATCGCTTTGGGAAGATCCGAAGGGTGTGCCGATTTCGGCGTTCATCTTCGGCGGTCGACGCGCCAAAACCGCACCGCTGGTGTTCGAGTCCCGCGATTGGAATCACGGTGTTTATGTCGGCGCGTCGGTTGCTTCGGAAACAACGGCCGCCGCGCAGGGACAAACGGTGGGAGTCATCCGCCGCGACCCCTTCGCGATGCTTCCCTTCTGTGGCTACAACATGGGCGACTACTTCGCGCACTGGCTGTCGCTCGGAGAGAAGTCAGAAGCACTGCCTAAAATCTTCCACGTCAACTGGTTCCGGACTGACGACGACGGCAAATTCATTTGGCCTGGCTTCGGCGAGAACGTCAGGGTCCTGCGTTGGATTCGCAGTCGCTGCCGAGGCGAAGCCGATGGAGTTGAAACTCCGATTGGTGTCGTCCCAACCAAGGAGTCGTTGGATTTGTCGGGCATCGAGGATGAGGTGTCCGACGAGGTCCTCAACGAATTGCTGACAATCGACAAGTCTGATTGGGAAGCCGAGCTGGCCTCGCAAAAAGAATTCTTCGAGAAGTTCGGTGACACGTTGCCTGAGGAAATCTGGGACCAACGCCGGGCGCTGGCCGCTCGGTTGGGTGTTGACAACTAGATCCAGCAGAACGTAGATCGCGGCACGCAGCCACGAGTTCTCCGTATCAGAGCGCGGGCCACGTAAGAGGCCCGCGCTCTTTTTCTTGGGCGAGTTCCAAACTACGCGAAAGGGCGAGAACAAGGTCATCTCGGTGGCGTTCGGCAATCAGTTGCACTCCAACCGGAAGCCCTTGATCGCCAATACCACTGCGAATCGTGGCCGCGGGATGACCGGTCAGGTTGAACGGATAACTAAACGCGACCGCACCCAGCGGATTTTCGAATTCAACGCCACCAGCCTGGGCGGGCATCGGGCCCTGCGCACCGAAAGCCTCAGTGGGAAGGCTGGGCGTCACGAGAACATCGAACTCTGCAAAAACCGCAGACATCGCATCGTTCAGAGCTGAGCGCGTCCGCGCAATCCGCCCCATGTCCAGAGCCGAGAGATGGGCCGTTTGTTTGATTCCAGCCCAGAAGCCACGGCCGAGTTCATCCTCGCGCCCGGTGACGAGGCCCGCTAATTCTGCGTATTGCTCAGCGCCGCACCCGAACGCCCAAGCAACGCCAGCATCGGGGAGGCGTAAATCAACGCGAGCCACGTCATGACCAAGAGAAACCAGCAACCGCAGGCACTCCTCGGTTGCGGCAAGAACATCAGCATCAACCGAGGCGTAACCGAGATCAGGACTGTAGGCGATGCGTAGCCTCGGTGGTGCTTGTTCAACGGCGGACAAATACGAAGTGCTGGGGGCTGGCAACGAGTTCGGGTCAACCGGATCGTAGCCAGCGACAACATCGAGAAACAACGCTGCGTCGCGAACCGAGCGAACCAGCGGACCGAAATGTACCGTATCCATCCAGCGCAACATTCCGTGCCCTTCGGGGCCAACGGGCACACGCCCAAATGTCGGCTTGAATCCAAACGCTCCCACATAACACGCGGGGATGCGGATCGAGCCGCCGCCGTCGCTCGCGGTGACAAGCGGTAGCATGCGTGCAGCAATGGCTGCAGCGGATCCACCGCTGGAGCCACCCGGGGTATGCGCAGTGTTCCAAGGGTTGCGGGTCGTAGGGAACAAGCGATTGCGGGTCAATGCGGTCGAACCAAACTCCGGGGTGTTCGTCTTGCCGACGACGATCGCACCGGCGTTGCGCAGCCGGGCAACTTGAACTGAATCTTGGGCGGCTACGTTCGTACGAAAAACAACCGAGCCGAAGCTTGTCGGCAGACCCGAGACATCTTCCAAGTCTTTCACGCCCAAGGGAACGCCCGCCAACGGGCCGGGATCCTCCCCCGCCGCGATGCGCTGGTCGAGGATCTTCGCCTCCGCCATCGCCCGTGCCTCGCAGAGGTGGACGAAAGCCCCGATTTCCGGATCCAGCGCGTGGATTCGAGCAAACGTGTGGGCCAAGGTCTCGGTCGCGTGCAGCGTTCCGGTACGCACACTCTGGCCAAGCTCTTCAGCGGAAAGTTCGTGGATCTCGGGCATAGGGACTGTTTAGCGTGGAACACAGCCCACCCCCAGTCTCGCTGCGCTATCGCGCGCCGACATCGGTGGTTAGGAACGTTTAACGGCCTTTTAAGCAGGGCCGAATCCCGCATACCGCTCGAAAAACGTGGTTGAATCGGGCGTCCTTGTAACGATACTGTGGCGAATTGGTTCTCTCCACTTGGGAGCACCCACCCAACCCGCAAGCCCCATTGAGAGTCAATATGTTGAAGCCATCATTTAATGCAGCCAAGTCTACCGTCGCCATGATCGCGGCCGCCAGTTTAATCGGCTCGGCCGTTCCCGCTGAAGCATTCAACCCGCTGACCGGCCGGGTCAAAACGATCTCGCATGTCGTGAAGTTGGCAACCAAGGCTGCCAAGATTCGACATCGATGCGCCAACGACCTTGAGAAAACCGATCCTCCGTGGACGATCGATTGTTCGCAAGACCCGCTTGTCCTGGCTGGTAGTGGCACAGGTGATGAAAAGGTAGACGCTGCCCTACTCAAAGTGCTCGGCAAGGCCTCAGGTGGGTATCTGAAACTGCGAAAATCCGGGCTACCGAGCGCTCATGGCGTGAGCGCAGCCTGCGGGACACCCACCGAAGACTGGAGCACGATCGATACGTGCTTGTTCCAAATGGCGAACGCCACGTCGAAGCAGATGCTCGACATGAGCTTCTACAGCTTGGAGCGGTCCGTGAGCACTGACGAGCGACGCTGCCGACTCAAGCTTGGCCGCGTCGTCCGCAGCTTCTACACGAAAACCCTTCGCATCCGCTCCAAGTGTTTCTCCAAAAACGGATTACTCGGTGGCGGCGGCATGTTCGCAGATCGTTTCGAATGTCTGTCAACGGCGATTCCGCCCGGATTGGGTCGCCCACAAACCGGACTCACGACCACCGACAACGGCATACAGAAATCGCGAAACGTTGTTCGAAGCAGCCTCCGAAACTCCTGTCCCGACAACTTGGAGGCCAACGGCTTTCCAGGAAATCTTACTGACCCAACTGGTGGAATTTTTGGACAGCCCGATCTCGTACAGGTCGTGATTCGCAGCCTTACGCTCGAGACCCAGCCCCTATTCGATGGGATTTACAACGGCGAAGAACACTGCGGCGATGGCGTCGTACAGGCTGAACTCGGTGAAGAGTGTGACGATGGAGATCGTG
>JBLFWR010000007.1:0-56455 GCA_047611725.1 Binatia bacterium
ACATCGGCATGCTCGGTGTCGGCATCGCTGTCCATTTCATCGCGCATGATCGGGATTCGCAGCCAGCGCTCGATCATTGGCTCGTCAACTTCGAGATGAAACTGAAATCCCCAGGCATTGTCGCCGTATCGAAACGCCTGGTTGGTGCAGTTTTGGCTGGTAGCCAGATGAACCGCATCGTTGGGAATCGAGAATGTATCGCCGTGCCAATGAAACACAGGCTCAGTCGGCCCGAACTCGCCAATCAACGGATCGGCCAAGCCTTGCGCAGTCGGACTGACAGGGTACCAACCAATTTCTTTGCGATGGTTGCGCGTAATCTGGCCGCCCAGCGCCAGCGCCAGCAGCTGCGCCCCCAGGCAAATTCCAAGAATAGGCATGTCGCGCTCTAGCGCAGTACGTAGAACGTCTACCTCGGTGGCCAGGTGAGGGTGGTTGGTGGAGTCGTCGGCGCTCATCGGACCGCCCAGTACAACCACGCCGTCGTATCCATCTATGCTTGGAACGGCATCGGGGTGACGGTCAAAGTTGACGTAGCGAATCCGGAAGCCATGGCCGCGCAGAAGCGGATCCAGGGTTCCTAGGATCTCGTGGGCGACATGTTGAAGGACGAGGAGTCTCGGCATCGGTCTGAGCGCACATTAGCACGATCGTGGGTACCGTCGAGTTCTGCGTAGGCTCAATTCCTGCCATTCTTGGTGATAGTCGCGCGTAGGCCGCTTGGTCTCGTCGCCAGCATCATGTTGACTCGGTCGGCGATCACGGCTGGGCGAATGGACGTCGCGCGTGGTCCGCGTAAGCTGGGCGACCGGAATCCAGGAGAAGCAATGAAGCTCTACAACATGAATTTGTCTCCGTTTACGGGGCGCTGTCGGATCTTGATTTATGCGAAGGGCCTCGATGTTGAACTCGTTGATCCGCCCGGAGGGGTCGCGAGTGACGAATACAAAACGATCAACCCGACCGGCAAGGTCCCGGCCTTGGCCGATAGCGACTTCCTTCTGCCCGAGTCACAGACGATCTGTGAGTACCTCGAGGGTAAGTACCCGGAACGTTCACTGACTCCGACCGACCCGCAGGCGCGTGCGGTTTCCAGTCTTCTTTGTCGTGTTGCCGATCACTACATTTTCCCACCGATGGCTGCGTTGTTTGGACAGTTAGACCCCCAGGGGCGTGATCAAGCTTTCGTTGCCGACAAGATTGCCGAGTTGGGCCCGGCCTTCGATTTGGTGGAACATTGGGTGCAGGCGGGCCCCCACGCTGTGGGTAACCATCTGAGTCTGGCCGATTGCGCGCTGTTCCCTGTTTACTTTTTTGCCACGAAAATCGTTCCGCAACTGGGCGGTCCTGATCTTCTCGCTACACGACCGAACACGGCGGCTTGGTGGAGCGGGGTGGTTTCCGACCCAGCCGTTGCCAAAGTCGATGCTGAAATGCAGGCCGCTTTGGCCACGTTCATCAGCTCCCAGAACTAGCTCCCTGAACTAACTCCCTGAACTAACTCCCTGAACTAGGGTCGGGTGGGAGGCGGCTCGTCAACGGCCGTCTCCTGCCTGTTACCGTTCCCCTTGCCTGAAACGGCGCGCTAGTCTGGCGCTTATGCCGTACATCGATAGCCGCACCGTTCACGACGCCGACGCTCACATCATGGAGCCGCCCTCATGGCTTCGCGAGTACGCCGATCCCAAGTTCCGTGACCGTATCGGCGTGGCTTCCTACACCAGCGAATTGAAGCAGTCGGGAGAAGAGAGCGCTCGTCCGGCAGATTTCGACGCGGTCTTCGAACGCATCGCCACGCAGCATGTTTCGGCCGAGTATCGCGCCGACGAAGCCGCTCAGATCATGAATCGGAAGAACTTTGCGGCGACCGGATCGTTCTTACGAGAAGACCGTCCTCGCGCCGTCGATCTGATCGGGGTCGCCAGCCAGCTCGTGTTCAATACATTCCACAACCGACGTCTCTATGAATGGGAGCAGGGCCCCGATCTCGATTTCGCTTACGGAGTGGCCGACGCTCACAACCGCGGCATGCTCGAGTTCTGTTCTGTGGATGCGCGTCTGCTTCCGACCTGTTACATCCCGCTGGCCGATTTCGACCGCACGTTACAAACCGCGCGCAACGCTCTCGAAGATGGGGCCGCTGCACTGTTGATTCCATCGGGTTGCCCCCGTGATCACTCCCCCAGCCACATTGGTCTGGACCCGCTATGGGACTTAGCCCAGGAAGCTGGCGTTCCAATTGTCTTTCACGTCGGTGGCACCGGCGAACTCATCGACCCGCGTTACTTTGACAACGGGCTGCCGGTTCCTCCCGATTTTCATGGCGGCGAAGAAAACTTTCGCTCGGTTGACTACATGGCGATTCCCGGCCCGCCGATGCAGACCTTGGCCACTATGATCTTCGACGGTGTGCTCGAACGTTTTCCGCAGCTACGCATCGGCGTCATCGAGCAGGGCGCGATTTGGTTGCCAAGTTGGATTCGTCAAATGGAGTCGGCCGTAGAAGCCTTTGGTCGACACGAAGAGCGCTTGCACAAGTTGTCGCTGAGTCCCACCGAGTATGTCCGGCGCCAGATTCGCGTCACGCCTTACCCTACCGAAGATGTCGGTTGGATCACTGAGCAAGTTGGTGCCGAGATCTGCATGTTCTCCACGGATTTTCCTCACGTGGAAGGCGGCCGCCGTCCGTTCGAACGTTTCGAACGCAGTTTGGGGTCTGCCAGTGAGTCAGTTCGCGATCGATTCTACGTGGACAACTTCGTTGACTTGATGGGCCGCGGGCTGCCGGAAGAATTGCGGGAATTGTAAGCGCGAGAACTCATCTTTCTAACACTAGCGAACAACCTTCCTCGGCTCAGGATGTTCGATCGGATCCGCTTTGTCATTTATCGACTGGCCGGACTGGTGATCAAAGGCAAGTGCACCATCTGGGGCCCGCTAACGATTCGCCCGATCGGTGCCGCAAAGAACATTGAGATTGGCAAAGGATCGTTTCTAAACACCGACATCCGATTCGGCGTCCCCAAAGACAAAGTGACCATTGGCCAGAACGTTCAAATCGGCCCCGGTGTCATGTTCGAAACCATCAACCACGGCCTGCGCTTCATCCCCGGAAAGGGCAGGGGCGGTTGGACGAAACCCATCGTAGTCGAAGACAAAGTCTGGATCGGCGCCGGCGCGATCATCACCCAGGGGGGTGGACGGTCGGACGAGGGGCAGTGGTGGCCGCGGGCGCGGTGGTCACCGAGGATGTTGCAGCGAATGTGATTGTTGGCGAAGTTCCGGCGAAGTTTTTGCGGGGGGGGGGGAGGGAATAGGACTTTCGATTCATTCCCACCCGCCAACAGTCTGCGCAGACTGTTGGTAACTCTTGCTCGGCAGACGCCGCCGAAACCGGGAAGAAAAACGCTTGGAGACAGCGCCCCCAAAAACCCTAACTCCCTGGAACCCCAAGCCCACCTCTCGTCATCACATCCGCCAGCGTAAACGCCACCAACACCGCGAACCAAAACACACCGCTGCCCACCGCAACCCAAACCAGCGGCGACGAGTGCCTCAAATGCATAAAGAAGATCAGCACGAGCAGCGCTTTGGCGATCGCGATGCCCATCGCGATCAAGTTGCTCATGGCACCCATGTCGATGAACGCCGCCGCCACGGTCAGCAGGGTCAAGCCCATGAGGCTCAAGAACGTATTGCGGTAAACGGTTAGTGCGTTGGGATGTGCAGACATTGAGTGGCTCCTGAAGTTCTCTTAGACGCGGGTCGCGCGATCAGTGTCCTGCTAGGGCGGGGCCGTGACGGCCGATTAGGTAGAGAAGCGGAAACAAGAAGATCCAGACTAGGTCAACGAAGTGCCAGTACAGGCCCATGCATTCTACGGGCGTGTACCAAGTGGCATCGAAGCGGCCGTGTCGGGCCATGCGATACAGGATCGCGAGAATCACGATGCCGATAATCATGTGCACGGCGTGCAGGCCGGTTAGCGCGAAGTAGATCGAGAAGAACAGTTGGGCGTGCGCTGAGTCGGGGCCCGTGTAGTGCCATAGCGGCCCGGGGATCAGGCCGTGCTGGAACTTCTCGTAGTATTCGAAGCCCTTGACGACCAGAAAGACGGTGCCCAGAAACATGGTGCCGAGCATGTAGCGCTCAAGCATGGGGCGGTCATCGGTTTGGGCACCGTGAATGGCCATCACCATGGTCAATGACGATCCGATGAGCACAACCGTGTTGAACGTTCCGACCATCCAGTTCAGGTGCTGCGCGCCAGCCAGGAACACATCGGGGTAGGTGATGCGGTAGACGATGTAGGCGGTGAACAGGCCGCCGAAAAACATGATCTCGGTGACGAGGAAGATCCACATGCCAAACGTCGATGCTTCGAACTGTTGTTCGGCGTCGGCGAAGTGGTGTTGCAGCCTGCGCTTGATTTCAGACACCGGCGGCCCCCGCGCTTGAGTGGACGTCGTCGGCAGACGGGTAGTTGTACGCTTCTTCGGTTACCACCGGGGTTTTGTCGAAGTTGTGAGGAGTTGGCGGCGACGCCGTTGTCCACTCAAGTCCCGTCGCACCCCAGGGGTTGTCGCTGGCTTTTTGGCCGTAGCGCAGTGACCAGGTCAGGTAGCACAGCGGCAGAAGATACCCGATGCCGAGAATCGACGCGCCAGCGGTCGAGAGTACGTTCAGCACCTGGAACTCGTCCGGGTAGAAATGGTAACGCCGCGGCATTCCCGCGAAGCCGACCAGGAACTGAGGGAAGAACGTCAGGTTGAACCCGAGGAAGACGATCGCCGCGGAAATACGCGCCCACACTTCGGGGTACATACGGCCGGTCATCTTCGGCCACCAGAAATGAATGGCGCCGAGATAACCCATCAACGCGCCGCCGACCATGATGTAGTGGAAGTGGGCGACCACGAAGTAGGTGTCGTGCATGTGCACGTCCAAGCCGACCGAGGCCAGGAACAAACCGGTCAGGCCGCCGATGGTAAACAACCCGATGAAGCCCATCGCGAAGATCATCGGAGCTTCGAAGGTTACCGTTCCCTTATAGAGCGTCGCGGTCCAGTTGAAGACCTTAACCGCCGACGGAATGGCGACGGCGAACGACAGGACCGAGAAGATCAAGGCGGCGTACACCGACTGGGTGCTGGTGAACATGTGGTGTCCCCAGACCAGGAACCCCAGGAACGCGATCGCCAGCGATGAGCAGGCGATGAAGGAGTAGCCAAACACGCGCTTCTTGGTGAAGCAGGAGATGATCTCTGAGACCACGCCCATGCTGGGAAGAATCATGATGTACACGGCCGGGTGGCTGTAGAACCAGAACAGGTGCTGGAACAGAATCGGATCGCCGCCGCGGGTGGGGTCGAAGATCCCGAATCCAAGTCCGCGCTCCAACGCCACGAGCAAAATGGTGATCGCCACGACCGGGGTACCCAGAATGAAGATCAGGCTGGTTGCGTACATCGCCCAAACAAACAGCGGCAACCGGAACCAGGTAAGACCGGGCGCCCGCATGCGGTGAATGGTGACGATAAAGTTCAGGCCGGTCAGGATCGACGAAAACCCGTTAATGAACACACCGAGCGCGGGCAGAATGACCTTCGTTGTCGCGTACTCACTGGAGTAGGGCGTGTAGAAGGTCCATCCGGTATCAACACCACCGGTGATCACGGCCACCAACGTAAAGATGGCGCCGAAAACATAGATGTACCACGACAATAGATTCAGGCGCGGGAAGGCCAGATCCTTCGCGCCGATCATCAGCGGTAGAAAAAAGTTGCCGAACACGGCCGGGATCGACGGGATCAGGAAGAAGAACACCATCACGAGGCCGTGCATCGTGAACATCTTGTTGTAGGTGTCCGACTGCATCATGTCGCCGGCCGGGGTTAGCAGCTCGAGTCGAATCGCGGCCGCGAACAGCCCGCCGAGCAGGAACATGATCGTGATCGAGACCAGATACAGAAGCGCGATGCGCTTGTGATCGACCGTTAGCAGCCAGGAACGAACGCCGTGATCGACGTTCAGATAGTTGACGCGTCTGTCGGTGGTCTCCATCTACAGATTCTCTTCCGACGAGTCGGTGTTGTTGCTACCTGCGTCGCTATGGCCGTCACTGTCGCTGTCATCGGCACCGGCACCGACACCGGCACCGACACCGGCATCGACATCGACGGGCGCAGCCAGTGACTTAATGTAGGTCACCAGCGCGAGCAGATCGTCTTCGCTGACGCGGCCGGCGAAGGTCGGCATAACCTGCTGGTAGCCGGCCACTGTTTTGGCACGCGGATTCAGGATCGACTCGCGAATGTAAGCTTCGTCTATACGAACGGTTTCGCCTTCAGTCATGGTTTGTTCTTTGCCGAAGATGCCGGCCAGCATCGGGCCGATGCCGCCGGGGCTTTGTGTGTGACAAGCCTGGCAACCCTGCGCGTTGAATACTGCTAGGCCGCGCTCGGACGGTGGGGCGTTAGCCGCAAGAAACTCGCCTCCGCCCTCTGCGGGAAGATTGTCGGCCGACAACCAGGCCTGGTAGGCGGCGGGCTCCATGGCGACAACCTTGCCGATCATGCGCGAGTGTTCTGTGCCGCAGTACTCGGCGCAGAACAGGTGGTACTCACCGGCTTCCGTGGCCTCGAACCACATCGTGTTGTAGCGGCCGGGAACGACATCGGCCTTGACGCGGAACGCGGGAATGAAGAACGAGTGGATCACGTCTTCCGACGTCATGGTGAGCTTTACGGGCTCTCCGATCGGCACGTGTAGGGTGTTGATCTCTCTACGACCCTCCATGTGCTGGATCTTCCACATCCACTGCTTGCCAACCACGAAGATCTCCATCGCATCGTCGGGCGGCCGCGAGATGTGCATAAAGATGGTGGCGGACCACGCGAAGATGAACATGGAGATGACGAAGGGGATCACCGACCACACGAACTCTAGTGTGTTTGAGCCGTGGACGGCGGTGGCAATTTCGTTTCCTGCGCGGCGTCGATAGCGAACGGCCAGCCCCAACAGGACCACAGCGATACCGATCGAGAACACGGCGCTCAACGCAATGAGGAACCAATAGAAAAGGTCGACCTCGGCCGCGAAGGTCGATGCGCTCGGTGGGTAGACAAACAAAGAAAGAAGCATGGGACTCATCAGCTCTTACGCGCGGAGCGTCGCTCGGCCAGCCTTGAAACGGTGATAAAACCGACAAGTGCCAACAGTGTGATCACGCCACCAACGCGTACCATGGCCATGGCATAGGCCGAGTAGCTCCCCGATTTGGGGTCGTAGCGGTAGCAATACAGGAGAAGCTTGTCGATGGCGTTGCCGATCTTGCCGTTGGCAGCTTCGATGAAGCCAAGTCGAAGATCGCGCGGGGCGAACTCGATGCCGTAGAAATAGCGCGCGATCAGTCCGCTCGGAGTCGCCACCGTTAGCGCAGCCGCGTGGGCGTAGTCGCCGGTTTCGGGAATGTACTGAAAGCTAAAGCCGACGGCCTCGGCCAACTCTGCGATCGAGGCTTCGTTACCGACCAGAAAATGCCAACCATCTTCGGTGCCGGGACGGCCGTAGCTGTCCTGGTAGACTTTCTTCTTGTTGGCAGCGAGTTCAGATGTCTCGCCTGGGTCAATACTGACCGCGATCACGTCGAACTGTTCGCCGGCGCTGAACGTCATCGTGCGCATGGTCTTGGTCAAGCCGTTCAACACCAAGGTGCACAGCATCGGACACTCGTAATAGACCATGGCCAGAACGACAGGGCGTTCGCCAAACAGATCGCCCAATCGGACCTGCTTGCCAGTGGAATCGGTGAACTCGAGATCTAGCGGAAGTTGGTCGCCCAAATTCTGCGCGAGATCGACACCTTTGAGCTCCACCGGAGCCTGGTCGGCGCGCGCGCCTGGAGTGATAACGGGCAGACTCGCGCTGGCCAGCGTTACAAATGAAGGGCCCGCGACAAGCCCCACGACAAGCATCGCCATAAGCGAGACGGCCGCAAGAGCCTTCGCAGTCCGTTTCGCGATCGTTCCTGTGACAGTGGGGAACACTATTTTTCGGTCTCTCCCGCCACAGACGCGGCGTAAAGTTCCATCGCGCGGTCGATCGGAATTTTCACGATCCCGCTTGAGCGGTTCAGCCATTCGTAGCCCGAAAGGGCAGCGTCTTCGCGAGCGTGAACTTTGCGCAGATCTTCAACAGGGCGTGCCTGTAGTCGCGGCGCGGGTGGTTGGGTTCGTGCGAATTGCGCGGCCAACGGATTCCGGACTCCGCTTTGGCTGGCCTGATGTCCGGCCAAGGCGCCGTAAACCAGATACATCGCCAGACAGAACCCGGCGGTGACCAACGTTCCGATCACGCTGACCCAGGCGATGGGTGCGTAGCGGACATCCTGGGTTTCGAAGCGGATGTCGGAATGAACCGGTGCTGGCTCGTGCTGTTCCTTGGAGTCGTCGCTCACTGCTTTAGCTCCTCGACCAACAGCGGGTCGTTGAAGGCAAGCACGGGGCGATCTTCAAGTTGTCCCGTGAAGTACCAGTACCAAAGGCCGCCAATCGCGATCATCGTGAGAATGTTCAGAGGGTGGAACGCAAGGGCTCCCGGTGAGAACGCGGGTCCGATGAACCAGTACAGATCGACGTAGCGCATCACCAGCATCGCGGTGGCGACCACGGCAAGCTGGTGGTGGTTGCGCTTCACCGAACGCGAGAGCAGCACGATGAAAGGCATCACGAAGTGCCCGGCCACCAGTAGCAAGGCTACCAGCTGCCAGCCGCCGCTGATGCGCGCGATGTACCAAGGAACTTCCTCAGGAAGATTCGCAGCCCAGATGATGAGGAACTGTGAAAGGTGGAAGTAGGCCCACAACATGATGAAGGCCAGCATCAGCTTGCCCATGTCGTGAAAGCGATCGGCGATGATGACGCGAGAGAACGGCTCGCTATCAGCAAAGGTGACGACGACTGCGATCATGAACGCCAGAGCCGTTAGAAACTGACCACCCGTGAAAATCACGCCGTAGATGTGAGAGAACCAATGCGGCTCCAACGACATTACCCAGTCGATTGAGGCGAAGGTCATCGTGAGCACGTAGACGACAATTCCGATGCGCGCGAGCATGTGGAAGCTGCGCGCCAGCTCGTCGTTGTGTCCGCCCAAGTCTTGACGGGCTGAGAGACGAGTAAGGGCAGTCGAGATTCCAATCCAGGCGGCGAAGTACACGAACGCGCGGATGATGAAGAAGGTGGTGTTTAGGTAGGCGGCCTTGTGTTGAAGGATCGGGTCGTGGGCGACGATATCGGCGTGCGTCCACTCGTAAAGGCTTCCCATCCCCAACAGTACGGGCACGAACAGCACAGCCATTAACGGCACTGTGCGGCTAGCGGCCTCGAAGCTGCGGCGCAGAATCGTTCCCCAGCGGCCGCCGGTTAGGTGGTTCAAGAGCACCAAGCCCATCGACCCCAGCGATACCCCAAGCCAGTACATCCAAGCCACAAGCCAGGATTGAAAGAACTGCTCGCTGTCGAACAGACCCCAAAGCACGCACACGAGCAGGGCGCCCACGCCTGTCCACAGTGCGCGGCTGCGACGCTGCAAAAGCACGTGATCGCGCTCAAGCATAAAGTCGGAGCGGGTCCAGGCGGTGTTGTCGGAATTAGTCACCCGAGGCCTCCAGCTCCAGTTGTTCGCTACGATTCAAGCTCTCGAAGCGTGCGGTGCGTGTAAGTTGGAGAGCCTTGACGTAGGCGACAATGGCCCAGCGATCGCGCACGGGAACCTGCATGGCGTGGGAAGGCATGACACCGAATCCTTTGGTGATGGCGTTGAATACGTAGCCGGGCGACGCGGCGACGAGGCGAGCGTCGTGCAGCGACGGCGGTTGTTTGTAACCGCGCTCGACGATCATGCCGCGGCCTTCGCCAGCTCGGTCGTGACAGGGCGAACAGAAAATGTCGTAGCGAGTACGCCCCCAGGCAACAAAATCCAGATCGACCGGAACGGGAATCTCGTTCGCGAACCCTGCCGCGTTTCTGCCGGTGGTCACGAGTTTGTCGGCACCCAGCAGCCCCCGCGCAACGGTTCCGGCCGGCACCGGTCGTGAGGCGCGGCCGTCGGCAAAGAAATTGCTCGCCTCCAACGGTTCAAGCTTGGCTTGGTCGTGCATGTCCTGACGACAGCCGGCCGTAGAGGCTACTACCAGCACGAGCAGGCCCAGCGACAAGAATCTTTTCGTGGCTCGCAACACCTCAGAGCTCCACTTCTGATACGGCCCGCGGCGAAAGGCGCTGCAGGAAACGGCCGGTTTCATCGAGGTCAAACTTCGGGTCGATTGCTTCAATGCATACGAAGAAGCGATCGCGCGACGCCATGGCGAAACGCGAGTTGTTGAATACCGGATGGTAAGGCTGCGGCAGTCCGTTCAAGGCGATCATGCCGAACACTGCGGCAAGGGCGGCGAACAGAATGGTGGTCTCGAAGGTGACCGGCAAGAAAGCTGGCCATGAGTTGAACGGCCGACCGCCGATGTTGATCGGGTAGTCGATGACCGACGTCCAATAGGCCAATCCGAAGCCCGCCACACCACCAAAGATGCCGCCCAGCAAGACCAGAAAGGGGAGGCGAGTTTGGTGTAGTCCCATCGCTTCGGCACACTCTTCGATCGGCATTGGCGAGTAGGCGTCGAAGTTCTTGTAGCCAGCCTCGTAGACGGCACGCGAAGCGTCAACCAACTCTTGAGGGCTGGCGAACTCGGCCATCAGGCCGTGAATTCCAGGTCGTTCTGAAACGCTCATCAGTGTTCCTCTCTGACCTTTGCCTCGGGAACGAGGGTTCGCATTTCAAAGATCGAAATCATCGGCAAGAAGCGGATGAACAGGAACAACAGGGACAGGAACATGCCGATCGTTCCGACATACAGCGACCAATCCCACACCGTTCCGGAATACATGCCCCACGAAGAGGGTAGGAAATCGCGGTGTAGGCTTGTGACCACGATCACGAAGCGCTCCAACCACATGCCGACGTTGATGAACATGCACACGATGAACAACATCCAGGGCGTCGAGCGGATCTTCTGGAACCACAGCGTCTGCAGCACGATTCCGTTGCAAAGAATCAGCGACCAATAGGCCCACATGTAGGGACCGCCCATGCGGTTGGCCATCATGAAGCCTTCGTAGGGATTCGCGCTGTACCACGCGAAAAAGGTCTCCATCGTGTAGCCGTAGAGCACGAACATGCCCGTGGCCAGGGTCACGCGCGACATATAGTCGAGGTGCTGGTCGGTGATGAAGTCTTCGAGGCCGTAGATCTTTCGAAGTGGAATCGAGATGGTCATGACCATCGCGAAGCCCGCGTACACGGCGCCCGCTACAAAGTAGGGCGGGAAGATCGTCGCGTGCCAACCGGGAATCACGCCAACCGCGAAATCGAAAGAAACGATAGTGTGAACCGAAACAACCAACGGCGTCGAGAGGCCAGCCAGCAGAAGGTAGGCGGTCTCGTATCGATGCCAGTGGCGGATCGAACCGCGCCACCCCATGGCGAGCAATCCGTAGATACGCTGTGCAACCGGGCGATTGGCCGAACGATCTCGCAAGGTTGCGAGATCGGGAATCAAGCCGATGTACCAGAACAGAAACGACACGATGGCGTAGGTCGAAACCGCGAACACATCCCAGACCAAAGGACTGCGGAAGTTCGGCCAGATCGACATGGTGTTCGGGTAGGGGAACAGCCAGTAGGCCACCCAAGGTCGGCCGGTGTGAACGACCGGGTAGATGCCGGCGCAGGCCACAGCGAACAGGGTCATCGCTTCGGCGAAACGGTTGATCGACGTGCGCCAGTCCTGGCGCAGCAAGAGCAGAATTGCTGAGATCAGCGTGCCGGCGTGGCCGATGCCGATCCACCAAACGAAGTTGATGATCGCAAAGCCCCAACCGACCGGAATGTTGACGCCCCAAATGCCGGTGCCGTGAGCGAACAGCCAGCCCAACGAGACCAGCATCATGTTGAGAAGGAGAAACGAGATGCCGAAGCCGATGTACCAGGCCTTCGGTTGCGTTCCCGACAACACTACCTGCGAGATCTTGTCGGTGACCGTGGCCAGCGTGTGGCCGGGCCCAATAATCGGCGGCTTAGCCGAGGTGTTTTTAGGTTTTTGCGTCGGGGGTTCCATCAGGCGTCGGCCTCCCCATTGCCGTTGCCGTTGCGAATGCTGTCAGCATCGGTGTGCCCGTCGCCGTGAGGCGTACTCAGCTTTGAACGACCGAGTTTCGGATTCGGATTGCCGACGGCTGCCAGATACGTGGTGCGCGGCCTCGTCCCGAGTTCTGAGAGCAACCCGTAGTTGCGCGGATCGGCGGCTTCGACGCTTACGCGACTCTTCTTGTCGTTCAGATCACCGAACACGATCGCATCGCTTGGGCAGGCACTTTGGCAGGCCGTTGTAATCTCGCCGTCGCGAATCTTGCGATCATCGCGGTGAGCGGTGATACGCGCCCCGTTGATGCGTTGCACACAGTAGGTGCACTTTTCCATCACGCCGCGGCTTCGCACGGTGACGTCGGGGTTGCGCTGTAGCTTGAGACTCTCGGTCTCCCAATCCTGGTACAGGAAAAAGTTGAAGCGTCGTACCTTGTAGGGGCAGTTGTTTGAGCAGTAGCGAGTTCCGACGCAGCGGTTGTAGACCATCTCGTTGAGGCCTTCGCTGGAATGCACGGTCGCGTTGACGGGGCACACCACTTCGCAGGGTGCGTTCTCGCAGTGCATGCAGGTCACGGGTTGGTTGAATACTTGGGGATTGTCGATATCGCCTTCGAAGTAGCGATCGATACGGATCCACGACATCTCGCGACCCTTGCGAACTTCAACCGGACCCACGATCGGAATGTTGTTCTCGCTTTGGCAAGCGACCGAGCACGCGTTGCAACCGATGCACTTCGACAGATCAATAGTCATGCCCCACGAGTAACCCTCGTACTTGTGCTCGTTCGGGAACATGCTCGCGTCTTCATCGATGCCGTGCCCGAAGTGCTGCGCGAAGTCGGGTTGCTCGCGGTAGCTGGCCAGGTCGGTTTCCCGAACCAGGTTGCGACCTTCCATTGAATGGTGGGTTTGGGTTGTGGCCAGCGGCATCGTGCGCGCTGTCTTCGCCAACGTTACCCCGCTCGCGTCCCACAAGGTGGTAGTGGTGCGAACGCTGTAGGCGTCAAAGCCGACACTGTTGCCGACATTGCCCGCTGCGCGACGGCCTCCACCCAAGTGAAGAGTGATCACATTGGCGGCTTGTCCGGGTACGATCCACACGGGCGCGTCAAGTGTTCGCTCGCCGACGGTAAGGGTAACGACCGCCTCGTTTTCAAGCCCCAGCCGAGTGGCGGTAGCAGGCGCAATCAGGGCTGCGTTATCCCAGGTTAGTTTGGTTACCGGGCGCGGGAGTTCCTGCAGCCAGCCGTTGTTGGCGAAGCGGCCATCGAAAAGATTGGGATCGGGGCGGAACACAACGGTGAGTCCGTCCTGCGCCACAACACGTGCTTTCAGGCGCGTTCGCACTGCGCTTTTCCAGGCGCTGCGCAGACGCATGGTCCGATGTTCATGTGCCGAATCGGCAACCATGCCGTCGTGAACAGCTTTGCGCCAGGTCACCTCGAAAGCTTCGCCATCGGCTTGTTCGCGAGCCTTCCAAGCGTCGCGTACCAGATCGTAGCCGACGGGGTCCGCCTGGCCGGTTAGCGCGGCAAGCACCTCGACGGCGCTCTTGGTCCCGTAAAGCGGGTCGATGAGCGGTTGTTGCACCGTAAGGGTGCCGTCGAAGGCACGCAGATCACCCCAGCTTTCGAGGTAGTGCGATTCGGGGATGTGCCAGAGGCAAAGTTGCGACGTCTCGTTGTAGTGAGTCGACAAGTGAGTCGATAGCCGCACCTTTGACAACGCCTGCGCGAACTCAAGATCGGCGGGCGCGTCGTAAACGGGGTTGCCGCCAAGAATCAACAGGCCGTCAACTTCGCCCGCGTTGATCTCTTCGACCAGTTTGGTCAACGAGTCGGTTTGATGATCGTGGCGATAGTCGATCGGGTTGATGAACGAGACAGTTCGGCCTGTGTTTCCAAGCGCGTCATTGATCGCGAACACTACAGCGTGAATTTCTGCGGGCAGACTTTCGCCGGCAACCACCAATCCCTGTCCGCGATTGGATTCGAGATCTTCTGCGACCGCTGCGATCCATTTGGCGTGTTCATTCATCGACGCTGGATCGGCGACGTCAACCCCGAGCCGTGCAGCTAGTGCTAGCGCGAAGTCGGCAACTTGATCGGGTGAAAGCGGAAGACGGTGGTCGGCGGCGCCACCGGTGATCGTCGGCGTGCTTTCAGCGACGTAAAGCCGGTTCATGCCCGGACGTTTGGAATCGGGTTTGCGACGCTTGGCGAACTCGGCCGCGTAGCGGACTGCACCCGGGCCGCTGTAGAGGAAGTCGCTTTCCAACGACACGACAATGTCGGCTCGTTTGAAATCGAAAACGGGATCGACGCGATCGCCGAACGCGATCTGCGCGCCTTCGCGAACGTTGTCGTGCGACACGGGTTCCCACTGATACCAGCGCGTCAGCGGGAACTCCTCGAGGAAGCGGTCGATCTGGCGACCCATCGATGGCGAGGTCACGGTGCCGGTCAGCAGCCGAAGCCCCTTGCCGCGGGTTTCCTTGAGTTCTTCGACCACACGGCGCGCTTCGCGTGCGTACTCGGGCCAGGTTCGAATTTCGCCTGCGCGACGGAAAACCTGAGCGCGGTCGGGATCGTACAGATCCAGAACCGTGGCCTGGGTCAGGGTGTGAGTCTTGCCAAGGCTTGCAGGGTGCTCGGGATTTCCCTCGATCTTGGTGGGGCGGCCCATGTGGGATTCCACCAGCACCGGCATCGCCACTCCGGCCAGTCCGAACGCCGAGGCATAGTAAAGAGGCTCGCCCGGGATGATCTGCTCAGGTGCCTCTACATAAGGAAGGATTTTCTCGGTCGGCTGCCGGGTGCAGGCGCTGACCCCGGCAAGCGCTAGCGAGGCGCCCATTAGTTTAAGGAAGCGACGACGGTCAACGCCGGAGGTCAGCTCTTCGGCGGCCGACGGGAATTCAGCATTTAGGAAGGAGCGAAACTCTTCCGTGTCGGCTAGTTCTTCCAACCCCCGCCAGTAGGCGCGGCCTTGGGTCGCAGCCAATTTCTCGCGCAGTGGAGCCAGCGAGTCTTCGCGTTCGTCGGGGGAAGTGGGCGTTCCAGATGGCATATCCATGACTTGATTCCCGCCCTAGCGATGACAGGTCGTGCAGTCGACCCGGGGGTTTACGTTGTATTCTTCCATCAATTTCTCACCCAGGGCCGGGTCCGGCTGCCAACTGACACTGAAGATTTCCTCACGGGGACGAAGGTTCGGGGCCGGATTTCGGTGGCAATCCAAACACCATTCCATGTGAAGGGTGGCGTCCTGCCAGGTCAGGTTCATCGCGCCGACATCGCCATGGCAGGTGGTGCAACCCACGCCTTTGGCGACGTGGATGCTGTGATTGAAGTAGACGAAGTCGGGCAGATCGTGCACCCGCGTCCATTCTAACGACTCGCCCGTGCGCCAGCTCGCACGAACCGGTTCGAGCACCGGGGCGTCGGTCCAGATCTGCTTGTGGCAGTTCATGCAGATCTGCGTGGCCGGCACGTTGGCGAACGCCGCCCGCTCAACCGTCGTGTGACAGTAGCGGCAGTCGATGCCGAGTTCGGTTGTATGATGCTTATGGCTGAACGGGACCGGCTGCTCGCGGGCCACATGGGCCAACGTCATATAAGAGGAGCGATTGAACTCCGCTAAACCGAACACCAAGGCCACGACCGCGAAGGCACCGCCGAAAATCGTAAGTTTTGCGTAGGTGTTGGTACTGGGTTTGAAGACCTGAGCCATTTAACCAGCGAGGCTAACGAGTACCAGTGTCAACGCAACGCGTTGCGTAATGTAGACTGTGCTCTAATTTAAGCCTTCCTAATACTCAAGCACTGTTTCTAGTTACGTAGCTTTATGGTTTGTACCGGCGGCGTTGTTCGATTGAACCCGACGGAGGTTGGCCCTGATCAAAGTTGCTGGCTAGGGTCTCGCTGGCTTGTCGCCCACTGAATTTCAAAGGCGAGCCGACGGAGATTCAAGCAATGACCACCGCCAACAACGGCCCCGGAGACTCCAACCAGCCTAGCTCCACGCAGTCGTTCGATCCGGACGCTTTGCGACAAAAGTACCGTGAAGAGCGCGAGCGACGATTACGCAGTGACGGCAACGATCAGTACGTCGAAGTCGCCGGGCAGTTCGAGCACTACCTCGACGATCCGTATGTCGAGCCGGGCTTTACGCGTGAGCCTTTAACCGACGAAGTTGAAGTGCTCATCATCGGCGGTGGGTTCGGCGGACTGCTAGCTGGTGCGCGCTTACGCCAAGCCGGGGTCAACGATATTCGCATCCTCGACCCCGCAGGTGATTTTGGCGGTACCTGGTACTGGAATCGCTATCCGGGGATCGCCTGCGACATTGAATCGTACGTGTACTTGCCGCTGTTGGAAGAGCTCGGCTATGTCCCGAAACACAAGTACTCGTTCGGCAAGGAAATTCTCGAACATTCCCAGGCCATTGCGCGCAAGTTCGATCTTTACGGCAACGCTGTGTTTCAAACGCGGGTCGAAGAGATTCGTTGGAACGAGGACGACTCGGTTTGGACCGTGACAACGAACCGTGGCGACCGCATGAAGGCCCGCTACCTGTGTCTTGCTACGGGCCCTCTGAATCGTCCCAAGTTGCCGGGTATTCCGGGTATCGAGCAGTTCCAAGGTCACTCGTTTCACGCCAGTCGTTGGGATTTCGACTACACCGGTGGTGATTCAGATGGTGGTTTGACTGGCCTTGCCGGCAAGCGTGTTGGCGTCATTGGCACCGGAGCGACAGCGGTGCAGATCGTGCCTCATGTCGGTGAGTCGGCCGAACGTCTTTATGTCTTTCAGCGAACGCCTTCTTCTATTGATGTCAAAGACAATCCGAGCACCGACCCGCAGTGGGCGGCGCAATTGCAGCAGGGTTGGCATCAGCAGCGCATGGACAATTTCAACAACCTGGTTTCCGGCATTCCCCAGGCCGAAGATCTGGTCAACGACGGTTGGACCGACATTATTCAAAACCTGATGTTGAGCCTGGCACAGGCGCCAAACGCCGAGTTAACGCCTGATGACATTGAGCGTGCGGTTGAGTTGGCGGACTTTGAAAAAATGGAATCGATTCGCGCGCGTGTAGACGCGACGGTTTCGGATCCAGCAACCGCCGAGGCGCTGAAGCCGTACTACCGACAGTTCTGCAAACGTCCCTGCTTTCACAACGAGTATCTCGAAACCTTCAACCGCGAGAACGTGACGTTAGTCGATACGAAAGGGAAGGGCGTCGAGCGAATTACGGCGAGCGGAGTCGTGGTTGACGGAAAGGAATACGAACTGGACTGTTTGATTTTCGCAACAGGGTTCGAAGTCGGCACTGAATACTCACGGCGTGCGGGGCTTGAGTTGTTCGGGCGTGATGGCCGTTCCCTGACCCAGGCCTGGGCCGATGGTGTGCGAACGCTGCACGGCATGCACGTTCACGGTTTCCCAAACTGCTTCCTCATGAATCTGGCTCAGGCCGGATTCACCGCAAGCTTTCCTCACATGCTCAATGAGCAGGCGAAGCACTTGGCGTACATTATTCGCAACGGCATCGACAAGGACCTTGCCGCGGTCGAAGTTACGGCCGAAGCCGAGGCCGATTGGATCGGACGGTGTCTAGCTAAGGAAGGGTTCGGGGGGGATTTCTTCGAGAACTGCACGCCCGGTTACTATAACAACGAAGGCCAGACGACGGGTGCCAGCTTGCAGAACGGCTTCTACGGGGGAGGAAGCGGATCGGTTGACTTTATTGGGCTGCTCCAACAGTGGCGCAACGAAGGAAATCTACCGGGTTTGGCGCTGCGGCGTCGCGAGTAGCGGAACCCGGCCCATCAACAGCTTGGGGGGAGAGCTTCTAGGTCGCCTCTCCCGTTTGCGCTGGGTTTTACTCGTGTCCGGCTTGCTTGTCGTCGCAGCTTTGCAAACGCATCGGCGCCTGCTTTCGCAATTCGGCGATTGCTTCGAACATTACGACGCTCAGAACACGTGTGTTTCGAGCGTCGTTGTGTTCGGCTCGTTCTAGTCTTGGTTTGCCGCTTCGAACGCAGCACGCGAACTTATTTGTTCTATTGTCGCGGATCGCAGAACAAGTTTATGACATCTTTCCGAAGAAGGTTACATTTACTCGTTGTCAAGTAATTCCCGACCGAACAGTTCTCGTGTGGATACTTAGGACACTGGTTTCGCGCTGTTGCTTTGCCAGCGACGCCACGTGCGTCGCGCGTACCATATAGCCTTTGCGCCGATTCCCTCAGGCGACGCCACAGGAAACAGCCGAGGCATAAGCAAGAACAGCTCTTTGCGTCCCTTAAGTTTGATGCGCCCACGCAGTAGCTCCACGACGGGATTGATTTCGCCGCGATGGATGCCGAGTAGCGTTGTTCCGGGACAAGCGATGCGAATGTCAGGCGCCTCGGCAGGGCCAGGTGTCACGCTGCAGCGTTGATCGACGACCCGCATCGCCCATTGACCACCGCCTTCGCCAGACAGATCGAACTGAAACGTTACGTCGATGCCTTTGGCTTCTTTGTAGCGGAAGTACATCGGCATCATGCGCATCATCGAGTCGATGTTTGAGACCCGAATCCGCTGCAGTTGCACCAGGCGCGTGCCCGCTTGGCCGGGGCGCGTGGGGTCGTGGGGCGTTCGCCATTGGCCGGGAGGGATGTCGAGTTCCTCGCGTACGGTTGGCGTGTCGATGACGAGTTGTTCTTCAACCGTTCGACGCGTGTGGGTCAATGGCCGCACATGTTCTTCTTTGTAGCGAAGGCGCTCGCTCTTCTCGGCGTGAAACGCTTCGTGGATTTCTGCGGGGCAGGTCGCCACACAATTGAAGCAGCGATACTCGACCTTAAAGGCGAGCGACTGCCACATGGCGGCGACCTCGGCGTCGCTCCAGCGTTTCTCGAAACGTTTCGGCTTGCCCTCGGCAGCATCGCGCATGATGTCGAGAAACCCAGGGATCGAATCGCGGTAGGTGTGGTTGTAGCAGGCGAAGAAATCGAACTCGCCGTCGGACCGAATTGCATCGGTCGGGCAGGAAACGACGCACAAGTTGCAAGACAAGCACGGGTTCCAATCCATTGTAGGGCGAGCCGCATACTCTTCGGGTGCAAACTCAAGATTGGTAACGATCGTGTCGATGAGGCAGTAGGCACCGAAGCGTTCGTGTAGAAAATTGCGACTCGTTCCGATGACTCCCAAACCGGCGGCCTGCGCGGCCAACTTGTGAGACAGCGGCCAGATTTTGTCCGACCAACGTTGTGAGACCTCTTGGGGCCAACCTACCGTTGTGGTGAGTCCTTCGCCGCCGAACCCTTTTAGTAGCGCCAGGGTTTTGGATCCCCAGGAAAACAGCCTTTCTTCGCATTGGTAGAGTTCGTGGTTGGCGGTGGGGAGATAGCGCGACTGTAGCGATGGCTTGTTCTCTTCGCCGATCATGACGATCAGCGAGCGCGCGTGAGGGTAGACGTAGCGGATCTCGTCAACTTCGTGAGCTAACGCGGGGTGATCGATTGAAACCAGTCCCACATCGTCAACGAATTCCAGGAGACTTGCTTTTAAGGTGTCCCATCCAACCGGCGACGCAACGAAGCGCGGTTCAATCGTCACGTTGTCGTATGCTTGCATGTCGCCGAACGGCATTCGTCGTTCGCTGTTGGGTTTGATCCCTTTCTGTTTGAAGCGGCCGGGGCTTGAGAATGGAAAGTCCCAGTCGGTATTGGAGTTGCGATGTCCGCGCGGAGTTGCCGGGCCCACGGCGTCGACTGCGGGAACAGTGCCTTTGTTGGCCAGCGTAGAAGGCTGCGCAACTCGGCTAGGCTGCGCTACAGCCCGTTGGTTCTTGTTGAGTGTCGAAGATGCCATCGGTTCAGTCCTTTCCCTTAACGCTACACGGGCGCAGCCACGCGCGTGTAGCGGCGGTCACTCCGGCCAAGAGATCGGTATGGTTGATGCCGTGGGCGGTGACAGCGGCGTGCCCCGATACGACCATTGAGGTCAGTCCATGAATGGCCATCCAGGTGACATTAGAGATGACCAGCGGGTCGAACTGCGGCGGAAGTTCCCCGCGCTCCATCCCTAATCGGGCGGCTTCGGTGACGACCCATAAAGACGCGCCCTCGGCTCCGAGTGCTTCACCAAGGGCGGCAGCGTCGATTCGCGTCAGAAACATCAGGCGAAAGTGGTTCGGGTTCTCAAGCCCGAAGCGGTGGTACTCCTGCTGCATTGTCGCCAAACGATCGGCAGCGTGCATTTCCTGCCCAGGGCGTGCCAGGTAACGGGCCAATAGCTCGTGACCCTCTAGGCGCAGCTCGTGCAAGATGCCTTCAAGGTTCTTGAAGTGGAGATAGAGAGCGCCGGGGCTGCAGCCAGCCTCGTTGGCCAGGCGGCGGGCTGAAAGGGCTTCAACCCCATCCGCGAAGCACAAACGGCGGGCGGCATTGATGATCCGCGTGCGCAGGTGGTTTGCGGACGAGTCCGCGGGGGCGGAAGCGTTAGCGGCAGAACTGAACATGGTTCAGTCGTATGTCATACAAAAGGCATGTTGAACAAGGGGTTTTTGTGTTTAAGCCTGAACGCTGTTCACTTTGCGGCTCTGGCCCAATACTGCCCTTATGCTCGGGTTCTCGGGAGCCCGCCTCGATCTTCTGAGGCAAACTGGGGGCTCTGCCCGCCTTTGTCGTCGACAACCAACGCATCCTCGCCCAAAGTAGGAGACTTGGGAGCCGTCGTCGCGGCTTCTCTACCGTTGTCAGGGGAACCACACATGCATCGTTCGTCCGCGTTCAAGATCGTCGGCTCTGCCGCCATTTTCAGTTTTCTCGGCCTGTTTGCCATCACCGGCTCGGCTTCGGCCGCGACCCTGAGTGTCCCCGGTGGCTTCGCCACTGTGCAGGCCGCCTTGGATGCCGCGGGTCCGGGCGACACGATCGAGTTGGCCACCGGCACCTACAGCGAGAAAGTTGAGTTCAAAGCCAGTGGGACGATGGGCAGCCCCATCATTCTCACCGAGGCTTCGGGTGCCTCGGCCGTTTTGGACGGCACCGGCGTCGGCGGCGACAACCTGATTCTGATCGACAACCGCAGCTATGTGCAGGTCGTCGGCCTAGAGTTGCGCAACAACCTGGGGGTCACCGATGGCTCGGGCATTCGCGTTCTGCGAGGCGGGGCTGGAATCGAACTGCGTGACAACGAGATCCACAACATTCTTGGTAAGAACGCGATGGGCATCACGGTATACGCCACCATCGCGACCGCC
Organism: Binatia bacterium; assembly: GCA_047611725.1. Taxonomy (GTDB): domain Bacteria; phylum Desulfobacterota; class Binatia; order UBA1149; family CAITLU01; genus JBLFWR01. The sequence goes on from JBLFWR010000007.1 coordinate 21,466, forward strand.
ATCTCGGACATCTTGATTGATGGCAACTACATTCACGATTGCGAACCATCACCCAGCGAAGCACTAGTGGTCAACGGAAACGTTGACGGGTTTGTCGTAACCAACAACGTTGTCGAAGATGTTAACAACATCGCTATCGACGCGATTGGCGGCGAAACCGATATTCAGCCGAATTCTTCGCTGGTGGCACGTAACGGCCGCATCGCGGGAAACGCCATCGCACGTTGTGGCTCAGGTTTCTCAGGTGGTATTTACGTGGATGGTGGCAAGGACATAATCATCGAAAACAACACCGTAACCGAGTGTGATTTGGGAATTGAAGTTGCCGCTGAGAACAACGGAATTCTGACCACAAACGTGGTCGTGCGTAGCAATATTCTATACTTCAATCGGGTGGTCGGAATTGTGTTTGGCGGATTCAAAGCATCGGTTGGCCGCGCGAACCTAAACGTTTTTCGCAATAACACTCTGTACAAGAACGCGACCGATGCCAGTGATGGAATCGGCGAGATCTGGGCGCAATACGGCGACAATAATATCATCAGTCACAACATCGTTGTGACGCGCACCGTGGCCGATGGCGGTGTCCCCAACGTGCCGGTCGCTTCGTTTAACAACACCAATGGCAACGTCTTCGACTACAACCTGTATTGGAGTGAAGACGGCGCGCCAGGCACATCGTTTTCGATGGAAAACCAGGAGTTTTCGGGCTTTGCCGCGTGGCAGGGCGCTGGCTTCGACGCGAACGGCCAGTTCGCCGATCCTGAGCTTTTTGATGCTGACGCGGCTGATTTTCACATCTCGGCAGTGTCTCCCGCCGCCAACGCGGGCGATCCGGCTCTGGTCACCGACGTCGGTGAAGTTGACTTGGACGGGTCGGATCGAGTCTCCGGGATTACGGTTGATATTGGGGCCGATGAAATCACCTGCGGTGACAACGTGGTCGGTGCGGGAGAGGAGTGCGACGACGGCGGTTTGGTGGACGGCGATGGCTGCGATTCCAACTGCACGTTTACCGCATGTGGCAATGCAATCTTGACGGCGGGCGAAACCTGCGACGATGGCAATACCGATGTGGGCGACTGCTGCGACGCAACGTGCAGCTTGGAAGTGGCGGGGTCGTCTTGCGATGACGGTACGGTTTGCACGCTGGTTGACGAATGTGACGGGCTCGGCGCCTGTATTGGCGATGCAACTCCGGATGCTGCTTGCTTGATCCCGCTTGCTGCCAAAGGCTCGTCGGTAAAGATCAAAGAGAAAGGTGACCGCGACCTGATCGTTTGGAAGTGGAAAAAAGGACCAACGGTTTTGCTCGCGGATTTCGGTACTCCGAATGTCGCTGACGACTACACGTTGTGCGTTTACGAAACCGACGGTGCCACCGAGATCTTTATTGAATCGGATATACCGGCTGGCTCTGCCTGGGCTGATAAGGGCGCCAAGGGATTCAAGTACAAGGACCACGACCGTGCAGTCCTGAAGGTACAGCTCAAGCCCGGCGAAGATGGTCGCGCAAAGATTACGTTGAAAGGGAAGGGGCCCGCGCTTGCCTTCGGTCCATTGGCCTTCGGGCCAGCCGCAACCGTGGCTGTCCAGTTGCGCAGCGATTCCGCTGGTAGCTGCTTTGGCGCCTCGTTTGACGCTCCCTTTCAGGTCAACGACGCGAGCCAGTTCAAAGATAGCACCGACTAGGCTCGGCCAACTAGGCGCGGCCAACTAAGCGCGGCCAACAAGCCCACTCGAAGCCTAGGCTTGGAGTGGGCTTTGCGGGCCGCGAACAAGGCGCCCCGGCCTGGCTTCGGTTGGCTCGCCACCGAGCATGACCACCTCACCCGATACGATCGTGGCTACATAGCCCGTGGCCTTCTGCAGAAGGCGTCTTGCGCCAGCCGGCAAATCGAAAGCCATCTTCGGCAACTCCAGGCCAAGGGTTTTCATATCAATCAGGTTCAGGTCGGCTTTCATTCCGGGGGCAATCAGGCCCCGGTCGTTGAGGCCGTAAAGCTTGGCCGTGTCATGGGTCATCCGACGAATGACGAACTCAAGGGGGAGCCGTTCGCCGCGAGTGCGGTCGCGCACCCAGTGGGTGAGCATGAAGGTCTGGATACTGGCATCGCAGATCACACCACAATGCGCACCGCCGTCGCCCAGTCCGAGCACGGCTTGCGGGTGCTGGATCATTTCGTAGATCGGGTCACAGGAGCCGTTGCTGTAGTTGAGCAGTGGGAAGAACAGCAGCTGTTTCCCATCCTCTTCTAGCATCCAATCATAAAGCAGAGCCGCCGGCTCCACGCCCGCGGCAGCAGCCATGGCGCTCACACTCTCACTTTCTAACGGCTCATAGTTTGGTGGAGAGCCGAGTTTGAAAACCTTGTGAAACGCGGAAAACACGAAGGCTGCCATCGGGTCTTCGATGGTGACTTCTTCGGACAAAATTTTGCGCCGTACTTCTGGGTCGCGGAGGCGCTCGATGCGCTCTTCGAATGGCAAGTCGAGCAGCGCCTTGTAGGTCGGCTTTTCCGCGAACATGTTGAAATCGGTCTGGAAACCGATCAGCAACCCAAACGGACGGCCAGCGACCTGAGGATAGATCTGGGCGCCCTCGGCGTTGGCCTCCTCGGACAGAGTTAGCAGTTCGCGCCAAAGATCGGGGGCTGAATCAACCTGCAGCATCGCGAAGCTGATCGGTCGGCCAATCTCCGCGGACAAGCGCCGCATCCAGTCCATTTCCAGTTTTGGGCCGACAATATCTTCGCCGGCCGTACCAGCCCCGGCGAGCTCGAAGACTCCCTTGCCGGTCGCGCCCAGTGCACGACCGATCCCGAACAACTCGTCTTCGGTGGCAAAGGTGCCGGGTACCGGCTCCCCGTTAATCGCCTTGTGGATGATGGTGCGTGATGTCGAGAAACCCAGCGCTCCAGCCTCGATACCTTCGCGCACGATTTCTGCCATGGCGGCAATGTCTTCGGCCGTAGCCGGCTCGTTGTCGGCTCCGCGCTGACCCATGACGTAGCTGCGTACGGGGCCATGGGGGACCTGAGCGGCGATGTCGATCGCTTTTGGGGCGCGTTCTAGAGCGTCGAGATATTCAGGGAACGTTTCCCAATCCCAGCGAATTCCCGCCGACAAAGCCGCCCCTGGAATGTCTTCGACTCCTTCCATCAGGCCGATTAAAAACTCATGCTCGTCGGGGCGTGCGGGCGCGAAGCCGACGCCGCAATTACCACAGATCGCAGTCGTTACGCCGTGCCAGCCAGAGGGGGTTAGGTGAGGGTCCCAAGTCGCTTGGGCATCGTAGTGGGTGTGAATGTCGACGAAGCCGGGTGTGACGATCAGGCCGTCGGCATCCAAGGTGCGAAGTGCTGGTTCGGAAAGGTCACCAACCGCTGCAATGCGTCCGCCATTTACAGCGACATCAGCGGTGCGCGGTTCGGAGCCGGAGCCATCAACAACTAGGCCACCACGAATAATCAGGTCGTACATGAAAGGGCTCCTGCTGGTGGCGCAATCTCGGCGCCACGTTCGTTAACTTGTTACAGCCTTCAGGAACGCTGGCCGTTCCATTAGGCGGCCAAGATAGGCATTCGTTTTTGGAAATCGTTCGTCGAGCATTTCGAGTGTCATCGCTGCGGCCAAGGTGAAGCCGAGCATGATGTCGGCGGCCGAAAAATCATCGCCCAAAATAAACTTTTTGTCACCGAGCTGCTCTTCCAGGAATTCGAGCCCGGCCCCGGCGCGCTCGCGCGCGTCGGGCACCAACGAGCCGAGTTCGGAGCCGTCGTCACGATAGCGGGTCAGCCAAACGACCACGCCGAAGGGGGCAAACAGGGTGCTTTCGGCGAAATGCATCCACTGCAGAAAGGGGCCGCGCAGCGCGTCGCTAACCGCGGGGGCGAGGCGACCGTTGCCGTAGCGTTCAAGGATATACTCGACGATCGCGCCTGACTCGCAAAGAAGCAGTTCGCCATCCTCGAGAACCGGCAGTTTTCCCAGCGGGGTGGGCTGCTGAAAAAATCGATCGTAAGTGGGCGAAAACTCGACACGTTCCAGATCGTAGGGGAGCCCGAGTTCCTCAAGTAACCACAACACCCGAACCGAGCGGGTCCGTGGGGCATGCCAAAGCTTGATCATCTCAGTGTGTGAATGTGGTAACGGCGACGGCGAAGCAAACCTGCGCGCGACCTAGCTGGCGGAGTAGAAATCTAGATAGGAGCGGCATAAACCTTGCGACCATGAATGTATCCGTTTTGAGTCGCTTGGCACGATCCGTTTTCTTGTCTTTGGTTGTGTTCGCTGTCGCTGCCAGCAGCGGCTGTGGCTCCGATACGCCTGTGCTCGCACCCGAGCCTGGCGCTGATGCCGACGGCCATATTGCACCGACTGCGGCAACCGCCGCATTGCAGGCACGAGTTGGAAGCGAGCTGCCGTTCGATGCCGATCCGGATCAGGAGGATGCGCGTCGCGGTCTCATCGCGTCGGAGCCCGAGATTCTGATCAAGGCCAGCGACGGGCGCACTCTGTGGAGCACGGCCGACTACGATTTCATTCAGGGCGATGCTCCAGCGAGCGTGAATCCCAGTCTTTGGCGCCAGGAGTTACTTTCCAACATTCATGGCTTGTTCAAGCTCGCCGACGGCGTGTATCAGGTGCGCGGCTACGATCTCGCCAACATGATGCTCATTGAAGGCAAGTCGGGTTGGATCGTTGTCGATCCACTGACCTGTGAAGAAACCGCGCGCGCTGCGCTCAGCTTTGCGATGCGTGAACTTGGTGAGCGTCCGGTAAGCGCGGTGATTTTCACTCACAGTCATGTCGATCACTTTGGTGGCGTGCTCGGTGTGCTTACTGCGGCCGACCAAGCCGCACGCAATGTCCCGGTGATTGCGCCCGCTGGCTTCCTTGAGGAAGCAACAAGCGAAAACGTGCTCGCCGGCATCGCGATGGGGCGCCGTTCTGAGTTCATGTACGGCATGCGATTGGCGCGCAGTCCGCGTGGCCATGTCGGTTCGGGTTTGGGCAAGGCCCCGGCCACGGGCACCATCGCAATTCTTCCACCGACCCACATCATTGATCGTACACCGCAGGAGATGACCTTCGACGGCGTGCGTTTCATTTTTCAATATGCTCCCGAAACCGAGGCGCCAGCAGAACTCGCATTCTATTTGCCCGAGTCGCGTGTGCTGGCCATCGCCGAATTGGCGATGCATGTGCAACACAACCTGTACACATTGCGTGGCGCCAAAGTGCGCGACGCGTTGGCCTGGAGCGCGGCGATAGACGAGGCACGGCGGCTGTTTCCCGACGCCGAAGTGATGGCCCCCGCGCACAATTGGCCGGTTTGGGGAGCCGCCAAGGTGGCAGAGCACTTGGTTGCAGTGCGCGATGTTTACAAATTCATTCACGACCAAACGTTGCGCCTTGCCAACAAAGGGCTGACCCCGCGAGAGATCGCAGAGACCATCGAACTGCCGCCCGCGCTGGCGCAAAACTGGGCCAATCGCGGTTACTACGGGACCGTGCGCCACAACTCGAAGGCCGTTTATCAGCGCTATTTTGGTTGGTACGACGCCAACCCCGCCAACCTGAACCCGCTGCCTCCAGCCCAAGAGGCCAGTCGGTGGGTACAGGCGCTAGGGGGAACCGAGGCCGCGTTGACGCGCGCGCGCCAAGCCTACGACGCCGACGATTTGCGATGGGCCGCTACCTTGCTCAATCAGATTGTGTTCGCGGAACCCGACAATGATGACGCGCGTGGGCTACTGGCTGCGACGTACGATCAACTCGGCTATCGCGCCGAGGCCGGTCCGTGGCGCGACGTTTACTTGAGTGCCGCGCGCGAGCTGCGGCACGGCCAAGCGGAGCCGGTGGTCGATATCGCACGCGCTGCAGGCATGATCCGACACATGGAGACCGGAAGATTTTTCGACATGATGTCAGTGAATCTCAACGGACTGGCAGCTGCAGACAGCGATTTCCATGCGAACTTTGTGTTTACCGATACCGGCGAAACTTTTGTCGTTGCGATCGAGAACGGAGTGCTTCACCGCTGGCAACGCGAGGCCGATCCGGAGGCAGCCGTGACCGTGAACCTGACCAAGGATTTGTTTGTTCGTTTGATCGTCCGCGAGGCTGGTCTGCGCGAACTGATCTTCTCGGACGAGTTGGACGTTGACGGCTCTCGTTTAGCGCTTCTTGGGTTTTTCCGTTTGGTTGGTCGCGCAGAAGGTGACTTCGCGATTGTGACTCCCTAGCGGCCGTCGGTTGCCCGCCGCTTCTGCAAGCTACGCGCGATTCGACCCCTGTGCCCCTTGCTTCAATCGCTGATCGAACGCAGGGTCGTCGGTGTGGCCCCGCACTGATCGTTAACCCGCGGCGCCCGGAGGATGTTCATGCTTTCGACCCGATTCGTGTTTCGCTGTTCCTGCGCTGGGGCTGTTGCCGTTGCACTGGCCCTGACTGCATTGCCTGCGGATGCTCAAACGAGCCGCCGAGCCCAAGCCGCCGAGTACATTGCGGCGTCTCGCGCTGCCGCAACCGATGCTCGCGCCGCCGCCGACGAAGCCCGGGCCGCGGCTAACGCTGCCCGCGGGATCGCCCCGCTTTCTCAAGCACCGATGGACGCACCTGCCATCGCGGCGCCGTCGGTTGCCACACCTTCGATCTCGGCGTCCGCAGTGGCTCCCCGCGTCAACGCTCCAACGGCGATGCAGGTAGCGGGAACCGCGGTTGAATCGGCGGCCTCAGTCCCCGAGGCAGAGGTGGTTGCGAATCCGGCAGCTACCGCCGAGGGCTTTCGTAAGGTTCCGGCGACTCCCGTTATGCAAAAATCTGCGGGCGGTTCCTGACGCCCGACTACGCCCAATGCGCTCAATGTGTCATCGAGCTGCCGTCCCGGATGATATTTCTATCGCCGGGGCGGCTCGTCAGATCTGCACGCTGTAAGTAGGGCTAGGCCGCGGGTCGCGGGATCTCGGATGAGAGCCTAGAGATGCTCGCGGTCTAGGATCAAGTACGAAACCGCTGAAACGATCAGGCCGATAATCGACCCCGTCAGCAGGTTCCATCCCATGCAGGGAGCGCCGCAGGTAGGTACCGCCAGGCTCATGATTGTGACCGGGAACATGGTGAGCGCGCCGGCCAAGGGGCCCCGTTGCCACCAGCGCTCGGGTAAAACGGTGACGGCGAAGACAAGCCCAATCATCATCCGAGCTACGTACCAAGCCCACACGGCGGTGGATCCGTCGATGTAGAACAAGTCGAACTTGGCTGGAATCGGTCCGTGTACGAGGCGCGGCAAAGGAGCCAGCAGGAGACCGGTGATGGTGCAGACAAGTACGTATCGGGTGCGATCAGTCATGATGGTTGAACAGGACCACCGAATGCGGCGGTTGTCGTGAGGCACAGTATACACACTGCCGGCGATTGTCGCGCGGGAGAGAGCCGATGAACAAAAAGTTTGAAGCGCTCGCGATGGGCTCGTCCACACACGTAGCTGGTTCACGCGCGTGGCTAAAGTTGTTGGCGCGTCGCGCGGCACGTTTCAGCCTGGAAGTTGCGGTTGGCGAGGACCCGCCAGTTCAAGTTCTTCCCGAGCGTATTGCGACCCTACGACTATACGACCATCGGGTCGCGCTACGGCTACTGGCGGACCCGGATCTTGTGTTCGGCCAGGCCTACGTGGATGGCCAGTTGCGTGTTGACGGTGATTTGATCGCAGTACTTGAGGCGGTGTCGCGAGGCACCGCTCCCGAAGGACGCCTGCCCAACGGCCACTGCTTCGGTCCTGGCTTCTCCGCGCGAGTGTTGGCGCAGCTATCACGGGCGGTCTCCCGCGTTGCCGCTGCGATCCAGCTTGATCGGCAGCTTGATCGGCAGCTTGATCGGCAGGGTCCCGATGGCTCTGAAAACATGCGCCACGTGGCTGCGCACTACGACCTAGGTAACGATTTCTTCAAACTCTGGCTCGATCCGAGCATGACCTACACTTGTGCCTATTGGGACAGTCCCGACGCGTCGTTGGAACAGGCCCAACACGCTAAGCGAGAGCTGGTGTGCCACAAGCTTCGGTTGCGGTCAGGGGAACGCGTGGTCGATGCGGGCTGTGGTTGGGGTTCGTTGGCGATCCATATGGCACGGCACCACGGTGTCCGGGTTCGGGCATTCAATATCTCTGCGCAGCAGGTCGATTGGGCTCGCCGACAAGTGAACGAACAAGGTCTGGGCAGCATGGTCGAAGTCGTTCATGACGACTTTCGAAATGCCGGCGGCACCTACGATGCGTTCGCTAGTGTCGGTATGCTCGAAGCGATTTCCCCTGGGGACTATCGTGAACTTGGTCGAACCATTGACCGTCTCCTCGGAAACCAAGGGCGTGGCCTTTTGCACTCAATCGGCCGTCCGCGCCCGTATCCGACTAACGCTTGGATCGACCGCTACATTTTCCCCGGTGGTTACACACCGTCGCTAGCCGAAATTCTGGCGATACTGGAGCCAAGCGGGTTTGTGGCCGTGGATGTCGAGAACCTACGGCAACACTATGTCCGCACGCTTGAGCATTGGTTGGCGGCGTTCGAGGCTAGCAATGCCTTACTCATCGCCGAGCGAGGAGGGGCGTTCGTGCGTATGTGGCGTTTATACCTAGCAGCCGCGATCGCCGGTTTTCGAAGCGGGTGGCTGCAGCTGTTCCAGGTGGGTTTCGAGCGTCCCGCGATCGCCGGTACGCCTCGGCCGCGACGTGAAGCGAGTCTGTAGCATCAATGAAAATGGCGGGCGCGCTTTTACTGCTCGCCCGCGCAAGTATGATCCGCGCGAGGTCGCGCCATGGCGACTTCAAGGGGTACGTGGTGTCGAAGGAAGAGCCTAGAATCAGAACAGATTTCATCCGTCAGATCGTCGCCGCAGACACTACAGCTGGCAAACATGGCGGTCAGGTCGTGACCCGTTTCCCGCCCGAGCCCAATGGCTACCTGCATATCGGCCATGCCAAATCGATTTGCCTGAATTTTGGGATCGCCACCGAAGGCGAGGGGAGGCGCTGCCACCTCCGCTTCGATGACACCAATCCGGCTGCGGAAGATCAGGAGTATGTCAGTGCCATCGAGCAAGACGTACGCTGGCTCGGGTTCGATTGGGGTGAGCACCGCTATTTCGCCTCGGACTACTACGAGCGATTGTTCGAATGCGCGGAAGAACTGGTGCGCCGGGGGCACGCGTATGTCTGTGAACTCGATGCTGACGGCATTCGTGAATATCGCGGGACGTTAACTGAACCGGGACGCGCTAGCCCCTGGCGTGACCGTTCGAGCGAAGAGAGTTTAGACCTTCTGCGCCGCATGCGCGGTGGGGAGTTCCCGCCTGGTAGTCGCACCTTGCGAGCACGAATCGCCATGGACTCCCCGGTGCTGTCTATGCGCGACCCGGTCTTGTATCGGATCTCCAATGCGAGTCACTACCGCCGCGGCACCGAGTGGTGCATCTATCCGATGTACGACTTCGCCCATTGCCTCTCCGATAGCTTCGAAGGCGTCACCCATTCACTTTGTACGCTGGAGTTTGCTGACCACCGCCCGCTCTACGATTGGATTTTGAACGCTTTGGATTCGGATGCACGGCCGCAACAAATCGAGTTCGCGCGGCTCAATATTTCCTACACGGTGATGAGCAAACGTTTGCTGCGTCGGCTGGTCGAAGAAGGTCATGTCAATGGATGGGACGATCCGCGTATGCCGACGATCTCGGGCATGCGGCGCCGGGGTTACACGTCGCAGGCGATCCGCGCGTTCTGCGAAGAAATTGGTGTCGCGCGTAGCCATAGTATGGTCGGCTTAGCTCAACTTGAGGCAGCTGTACGCACGGATCTAAACAAGAGAGCCGAACGGCGCATGGCGGTGCTGCGCCCGCTCAAGGTTGTGATTACGAATTGGCAGGAAGGGAAGGTTGACGAACTCGATGCGGTCAACAATCCGGAAAATGCTGATGCCGGCACTCGCAAGGTTTCGTTTTCGGGTGAGCTTTGGATCGAGCGTGACGACTTCATGGAAGATCCGCCGCGCAAGTTCTTCCGACTGGGCCCTGGGCGCGAAGTGCGTCTGCGCTATGCCTACTTCATCACCTGCCAGGAGGTCGTCAAAGACGAATCTGGTGAGATCACGGAGTTGCGTTGCACCTATGACCCCGCCACCCGGGGTGGCGACTCGCCGGATGGTCGCAAGGTTAAGGGAACCCTGCATTGGGTATCGGCCGCTCACGCGATGGACGCGGAAGTTCGTCTTTACGAGCCCCTTTTTACGGATGAAGACCCAACGGCGGGCACCGATAGTGATGGTTTCATCGAGCGATTGAACCCGGCGTCGATTGAAGTTGTTGCGCAAGCCAGGCTCGAAGCCGGGTTGGCGAACGCGAAGCCGGGAGACCCGATTCAGTTCGAACGCCTTGGTTACTTCACTCCGGATCCTGAAAGTCGTGAAGGGGCACCGATCTTCAATCGCGCAGTAACTCTGAAGGATGCGTGGGCGCGCCTTCAGAAGCGCGGTGGCTAGTCTTAGGGGCGAAGGTGTTGGGCTTGGCTGTTGGCTTGTGGCGATTTTGGAGTAGCCTATGGCTGGTTTAGATTTCGACGACGAACGTTCCCGTTTGGTCGAGGCGATGTACACGGTGCCTGATATTGTCAGGCGTCGTTCCGAGATTCTGCGGTTGCTCGATCCGCGTGCTGGCGAGCGTGTGTTGGATAATCGGCTGTGGTCTGGGATTTGTGAGCGCTGAAATTGCTGCTGTTGTTGGTCGCGACGGCTATGTGGCGGGGATTGACGAAAGCGCAAGCATGCTGGCTTTGGCTGAACGACGCTTGGCCGAGCGATCAAATACCGAACTGCGAGAAGCGGATGCAGTTTCACTCCCGTTTGACTACAAGAGCTTTGATGCTGCCGTATCGACCCAAGTTTACGAGTATGTTTCCGACATTGATGCTGCGCTTTTGGAGCTAGCCCGCGTGCTGCGGCCTGGGATGAACACCTTGCGCATCCGGCGTTACCTCGTGTGCTCGCCCCGAAATTGCGCGCGGCTGGGTTTCGCATCGACGCCGTCGAGCCGTTTGTCTTGCTCAACGCGGAACTATACCCGGAGACCTACAGCTTCGGAGTGCTGGGCGGGATTGCCGCCTTCGTCCCTGGTCGCGGCGGGGTGACCGTTGCAGAAAGCGAAGCTTGGGCGAGTGATCTTTTCGAACTGGGTGCGGCCGGTGCCTATTTCTTCAGCCTTATACAGTACAGCTATGTATTGACCCGCGTTTGACGGGGCGAAGCGAGGAACAGCAATGAATTTCTTGAGACGCAGTTTTGTCGCGGGCCTGGCCTGTGGAATCGCGGTTACGGCTGTTGAGACCTGGCTCGGCGTGATCAATATGATGAGCATAGGAATGCCTGCGTTGCCCTCGCTGATGATATGGGGGGGGCTGGCCAGTATCGCCCTGGGCGGAATCCTGGGGCTGCTGTTGTCTCCGGCTCTGAAGCTCAAAGGGGGAGTGTGGGCTCACCTGCTGGCCGTCACCGTGGCTTGGATTGGCCTCGAGTACTGGTTTGCGCTCGACCCAACCAAGGTTGCGATGTGGGTCACGGGCCCCGTGGCCGGAGCGTTACTGGTTGTAGTGGGGCGTGTCGTGGCTCGTCGCTATCCGCGCCTTCCGCTTCCCTTTGGGATTGCGATGCTGGTCTGCGCAGTTGCGACCCCCGTGATCGTGGGCTCGGCGAGAAGCTCGGCCCCTGAGATTCTCGCTGAATCACCGGCGAGTCCGGACGCGCCCGACGTCATCGTCATCGTTTTGGATACGGTGCGTGCCGCGAATGTCTCCGCCTACGGTTACGGCCGCGAAACCACGCCGCGCTTTGATCGTTTGGCCGGGGAGGGCGCACTATTTCTTGAGGCCACGTCGCCGTCGACGTGGTCGCTGCCATCTCATGCCTCACTGTTTACCGGTTTGTATCCGTCGGTCCACGCGACCCACGGAGAGTCGCGGTATCTACACGATGACCTCGAAACGATGGCTGAAACCTTTGCGCGCGCTGGCTACGATACCCAGTGTTTCACCGCCAACCCACACATCAGTGACAGCTTTGGGCTCACGCAGGGATTCGTTTCTCAAGATCGGGCTTGGGCCGAGGGCGCCGCCGCTGGTGCCGTCATGTTCATCAACCGTCTTCTCGACTCTTTTGGTATGGGCGCCGAGGACAAGGGGGGTGCCGGAGTCGCCGAAAATTTTGAGCATTGGGTGTCCTCGCGCGACGACGGTGCCACTCCAGCATTTGTGTTCCTGAACTTCATTGAAGCGCATTTTCCCTATCACCAGCTTCCTGATGAGTACTTGCACAAGTACACGGATATTCCCGAGGACCGCCTGCGCGAACACAGCATCGTCACCTTCGCTGCCCAGTTTGGTCGCACGCTCGACGAGTCTGTTGTCGAGCAGGTGAAGGCTCCAACGCGGGATATGTACGACGCCGGTATTTTGTACACCGACATGTTGTTAGGGCGGCTTGTGGATGCGCTTTCCGCGGTCGGGCGACTCGATAGTACGGTGCTTGTGGTTCTGGCCGATCACGGAGAACTGCTGGGCGAGCATTCGGTGTTTGGCCACGGCGCTTCAATGCACGAGGAAGACCTGCACGTGCCGTTGTTTGTACGTTACCCGCCCGTGGTCGAGCGGGGGCAGCGTGTTGCGCGGCCTGTTTCGACGGCCGGAGTTTTTGCGACGGTAGCCGAGTTGGCTGGGATTACGGCTCCGGTCGGACTTCACGTCGGCTCGTTGCTGCGACCAGATCCAGAGTCGGCTGTTTTGGCCGAGCGCTATCTATTCGTTGGGCGAGAGCTTCCCGACTCCGATCGGTTGGCACGAAACGTCCGCTTCCGTGTGTTGCGTGAAGGCTCGCATAAGCTGGCTGTCGCTTCTGACGGCGCAACCTATTTGTTCGATCTGGCCTCAAAAGAAGGCGAGAATCGCGACCTTTCCGAAACCGATCCGGTTCTTCTCGGCACAATGCTCAAGCGATTGCGTGCTGCAGAAGAGCGACTCAGTTTGCCACGCTTGGATGCCGTCCTGGCTGACGGAGAGGTTCCGGAACTGGACGAAGGCGCACGGCAACGGCTGGAAGCGTTGGGGTACGTGGACTGAACGCAGCGAGTGCTTTTCAGGGGACGGTGACGCTAGAGCAAGCGGTTTCTGCGCATGATCGCCAAGAGTGCGGCCGTTAACACACAAGCCGCAACCCAGAACGTTGGGTAGCCATACTGCCATTGAAGTTCCGGCATAACTTCGAAATTCATGCCGTAGATGCCGCACAGAAATGTCAGCGGTAGAAAAATGATGCTGACCACTGTGAGTCGGTTCATGATTTGATTCGTGCGATGCGTGACCATCGACATGTGTAGATTCAGCGACTCCGATAGCAACTCACGGTCGACGAGCACGTCGCTAATTACACGGTCGACCGACCCGGTCATTGCGGCAAGGAACGGGCGGGTTTCTTCGCTGATGAACGAGGACTTGCGTGCCGCCAATTCGGCCAAAGCGTCGCGAACCGGGATGAGCATTTTTCGAAATGCGAGCAAGTCTGCGCCGATTTCGGCAACTCTTAGAAACGCGCCTTCGTCGGTGCGTCCGATCAGCTCGGTCTGGAGCTCTTCGACGCTGTCTTGAAGTTTTGCCTGAATCGCGACGAAATTTTCGATCAAGTGGTCCCAAAGTTCGTAAACCAGAAAACTCGGTCCTTTCGCGAACTGCTGGAAATCGTCAGAAACGTCCTCGTTCACTGCGTCCAAAAACCCTACGGACTCTCCGTGCAGGGTCACGAGGTGGCGGTGGTTGAGCAGGGCGGCGACGGGCTCGACCAAAAGCTGTCCGTTGTCGATGTGGCAACCGGCTAGTGTGAAGGCGATGTGTTCCTCGCTGCGCCGATAGCGGGTTCTCACGCCGTCTTCAGCGAGGTCTTCCAAACTAGGGATGGCTTCGGTGAGGTTTAACGACGCCAGGGATTGCGCGCAGGAGTCGCGGTTGGTGATCTCAGCGTCGATCCACAAGAACGAGTTAGGCGGACACTGGCGGATCTCGTCGAGGGTAGGGGCATGCTCCTTCTTGTTTTCGAAGTCGAAGCAGCGTGCGCGTACTCGCAAGCCGGGTAGCTCGATCGGTTCGTTCATCGCTTGCAAGTCCGTACACCTCTTGTTGGCTCTGGTCACCGTCGACTGAGACGTCGCGGCTATATGGAAGTGGCAGCTCTGTCCAGCGGGAGTGTCCAGCGGGAGTGTCCAGCCGGGAGCTTCGGCAATCGAACCAGCGCTGGTTGGATCGGTCAGGTCAGGCTCTCTGGTGGTTCTATTGACGTCGGGCGAGTGGACCCTGTAAACATGGTGTCTACCGTGGGCGGGCGCATTCGCGTCTCGCTTTAGAATCAACCAATTTTTCCGAGCTGGGGATTTACCTAAGTGCAGTCTAAACGAACATTTCACCCCTTGATCCGTACGTTTTCGTTCGTCTTCGCCTTGGGGGTCCTTGGGCTCGCGCCGGGCTGCTCTCAGCTGCTGTCCGGGAAACCTGATGCCAAAGCGCAGTCCGACACGGCCGTTGCTGGCGAGGTCGTGTATCGAAAGAACGTGCCGTCCGTGACCCGAACGGTGATGTCTAAAAGCTATCGTGTGGGGGAAGCGTATCGCGTCCGCGTCAATACGCCCCTGGTCAGCGTTAAGAACTACACCGTTGCCGAGAGGGTCACCCGCGCCGTCGCACTCGAAGATTTTGAGCAAACCTGCGCCGGCGTGTTGTCAGGCACAGGGCAGGCGTGCAGTGGGCTGCCGCTATCGTCGATTCGGGGTGGTCTGGGCGACACCTTCGACATCGCCGGGACGGCCGAAGCCGGCGGCCAGACTTATTTCATGGTTGGCCTGCCCGCCGCGGGAGCACGCGTCTACCTCCTGGTCGATTCCAACGGCTATCTCGCCGAAGGTGCTTACGTGGCCTGGCGATCTTCGACCGACGAGCGATTCCATGTGCGCGGCATGCCGCACGGCCTCGTTGCCCCACCGCGATCGCTTCAAACTGCCGGTCCGTTGTTCAGTTTGGAGAGCGACGAAACCTTCGTCTCCAGCGGTGCGCGCTACTTGAATTACGACATCTTCTACCGGGGAACCGGCAATGATGTGCGCGGTGAGATTTATCGGCTCGTCTACCGTGAGTACGGCCGCTCGGCCTCGCCGGTTCCGATTTTCCAGCAGAACCTTGCCTACCCGATGGCGCAGGGGACGATCGATATTCTTGGCCTACGAATGAAAATCAGCGGCGCCGATGCCAGCGGCATCGGGTTCACCGTTGTCCAAGAGGCGTTGCCCAATTCCTGAACGCTTCCGCGATTCCTGAGGACACATGCCAAAAATCCGAATAACACCAGAAGCTGAGCTACACCTAGAAGCTGTCATCGATTCGGTGACCCGCAGCTACGATGCGGGCCGCGGAATTGACAGTCTTGAAAGCTCGGCCCTCCCCAATCAGCGAAAAACTGTCGACGCCGTTGGCCATCTCAAGCACGCCATCTACATGGGCTACTACTCGACGCGCAACCTGACCGAGGTCAATCTTCGGCAGCACGTTGGAGAGCATGTTTACCAGGCGTTTGAGACTCTGGTTGAGCAGACGGCTCGAGCATTCGTGTACCGGCGCGTGGCTGGCGGAGCCCCACAGGCTGAAGATCGCGCCCGCAGTGAACGTGTGGTGCTTGAGGTGTTCGACAAGTTGCCTTCCATCAGAGCCGCGCTTTCGATGGATGTCGAGGCGGCATTTGAAGGCGATCCGTCTGCCGAGAGCATTGAAGAGATCATCTTCAGCTATCCCGCCTGCGAGGCGATCACCGTTTACCGGATCGCTCATGAGTTCTATCAGCGCGATGTTCCGATGATTCCGCGGATCATGGCCGAATATGCCCACGGAAGAACTGGGATCGACATTCATCCCGGCGCGCGAATCGGCAGTCGATTCTTTATCGACCACGGCACGGGCGTTGTGGTCGGGGAAACCTGCGAGATCGGCGACAACGTTAAGCTGTACCAAGGGGTCACGCTGGGCGCGCTATCTTTGCCTCAGGACAAGCGCGGTGAAATTATTCGTGGTCGGAAGCGGCACCCGACGGTTCACGACAACGTTACGATCTATGCGGGGGCCAAAATCTTAGGGGGCGAAACGGTTGTGGGTGCCAATTCCGTGATTGGCGGCAATGTCTGGCTTACCTCATCGGTAGCAGAGGGATCGCATGTGACCTACCAGGCTCCAACCTGTGATGGCGGCGGGAGCTCGCTCCTGCAGGGGCAGGGCAAATAAATCTGTCAAAGCGGTCAAAGCATCAGCCTCGAACAGCTAAAACTCCCACGAATCCCGCGCGCCTGGCCCTATGGGCTCTTCAGCTTGCCTTCTAAGGCGAGCACGGTGAAACATGGCCGCCATGTCAGTCGAAGAAGCCCTGTTCAATCCGAGCCCGGAGCACGCGATGCTTCGGGAAACCGTCCGACGCTTCACCACTAGCGAAATAGAACCACAGGCTGAGGAGCACGACCATACAGGTCGTTTGAACACCGGCTTACTACGCCGTGCGGGCGAACTCGGTCTGCTCGGTTTGACCATCCCTGACTCGGCGGGCGGTGCAGGCATGGACGCGGTTGCCGCAGTGATTGCGCACCACGAGATGGCGAAGTCGGATCCCGGCTTCACGCTGGCCTATTTGGCCCACTACGTTTTGTTCGTAAACAATTTTTTCAACGCCGCCAATGCCGAACAGCGCGAGCGGTTCCTTCCTGGTGTTCTTGCGGGCGAGAAAATCGGCGCTATGGCCATGACGGAACCGGGGGCTGGAACCGACGTTCTTGGGATGAGTAGCACCGCGGTACGAAACGGCGATTCCTACGTCTTGAACGGTCGAAAGATGTTCATCACCAACGGCTATGAGGCCGACTGCGTTTTGACCTACGCCAAGGTCGAAGGGCGCATCACGGCATTTGTCGTCGAACGCGGCGCTGCCGGCTATTCGACCGGCGAGCCGATCAAGAAGATGGGCATGCGTGCTTCTACGATGTGTGAACTCGTTTTTGACGGATGTCAGGTGCCGGTCGCCAATCGCATGGGTGAAGAAGGCGACGGCATCACGTGTATGATGCGGAATCTTGAGCTTGAGCGACTTTGCCTTGCCGGAATCAGTCTAGGCATCGCCGAGCGCTGCGTTGACACGATGATCGGCTACGCCTGTGAGCGCGAAGCGTTTGGGCGACCAATTGCCGAGTTCGGCCAGATTCAAAAATACATCGCGGAAAGCTTCACCGATTTCGAGGCCGGACGTTGTCTCGTGTATCGGGAGGCCGCCAGGGTCGGGCCGGATTCTCGCAATCGTGTCGGGACCGATGCCGCCAAGCTTTTCACGGCACCCATGGCCAAGCGGGTCGCTGACGCGGCGATGCAGGTTCTGGGGGGCTACGGATACACGGTTGAGTACAAGATCGAGCGCCTGTTGCGCGACGCCAAACTCAATGAAATTGGCGGCGGCACCCTGGAAAGCCATCAAAAGAACATCACACGAGATCTGACCCGAGGGCGCTAGGGGAGCTGCCTGCCGGGTCGGGGCCGGGCCCTGGAACCAAACGATCGTTCGCCGCAGCGCGGCATAGCGTTTGAACCGGTATTGCGCCTCGACAAGACTCGCGCCGCTGACAGTGGCGTCACCAATCCTGACTGGTGACGCGGTGCGCCGCAGCGTAAAATCTTGGCCGCTTAGGCCGATTCCCCAAGGAGCCTTGCCAAATGTCCGATGCAGTGAATTTCTTCAAAACCGATCTCCGTTCGATCGAGTTCACCCTGTACGAACACCTGAAGGTCCAGGAAGTCTTCGACTACGACTACTACTCGCACCTGTCGCGCGATGAGTGTGACGAGGTCATTCGCCAGACGATGCGCTTCTGTAATGAGGTGACGGGTCCCCTGAACACCCCCGCCGACCGTGTTGGTTGTCGTGTGGAACCCACCGAGACCGGCAATCGGGTAGTGACCCCGGACGGGTACCCCGCGGCATGGAAGAAGCTGTACGAGCTCGGATTGCCCAACTGGGGAGTTCGGTTGGATGACGGCGGCTTTCAGGGCCCCGTTTCGATATCGATTGCGTTGGCCGAGCTGCAAAGCGGCGCCAATGTGGCGTTCAGCATGTACCCGGGACTCACCCGTGGTGCCGCCGAATTGGTTGCCCACTTTGGGTTGGACAAAGACCGCGATCGCTTCCTGCCGGGAATGCTCGATGGCCGTTTTTCTGGAACGATGTGCCTGTCGGAACCGCAGGCGGGTTCCGATGTCGGGGCCTCGACGACCAAAGCGACCCTTGTTGAAGGCAATACCTACAAGATTAAGGGCAGCAAATGTTGGATCTCCGGCGGAGATCACGACATGGGCGAGAATGTTGTCCACCTGGTTTTGGCTCGGGTCGAGGGTGCTCCGAAAGGAACCGGCGGAATTTCGCTTTTCATCGTTCCCAAGTTTCGGGTCGCTGATGATGGTTCGTCCGGCGACTGGAACGATGTCACGACGGCTTCGATCGAGCACAAGCTAGGTATCAACTCGTCAACCACGGCGGTTCTTAACTTCGGCGATAACGACGATTGTATCGGCTTTCTTTGCGGTGCCGATGAGAACGTCGGCATGAAGCAGATGTTCCACATGATGAACGGCGCGCGTATTGAGGTCGGCGTACAGGGCCTGGCGATTGCAGCGACTGCCTACTACAACGCGTTGGCCTACGCTCGTGAGCGCAAGCAAGGCTCTTCGGTTAAGCAATTCAAGAACCCCGACGCTCCCCGAGTCGCCATTATCGAGCACTCCGACGTGCGCCGCATGTTGCTGGAGATGAAGTCACGCACCGAAGGGATGCGGGCCTTGGCCGTGAAACTGGCCAAGCATCAGGATCTTGTCTACTGCATGACTGAGAAGGATCCCGATGCGGCTGTTTACCATCAGGGTCAGGTCGATCTACTAACCCCGATCGTGAAGGCCTACTGCTCGGACCAGTCCTTCCGGGTATGCGAACTGGCGGTTCAGACCTACGGGGGAGCGGGCTACGTCAAGGACAACCCTGT
Source organism: Binatia bacterium (assembly GCA_047611725.1). GTDB lineage: Bacteria > Desulfobacterota > Binatia > UBA1149 > CAITLU01 > JBLFWR01. The sequence continues at coordinate 40,606 of JBLFWR010000007.1, forward strand.
CGAACAGTACCTGCGCGACTCCAAGATCTTCTCGATCTATGAAGGCACGAACCACATCCAGGCCCTCGACCTCGTCGTACGAAAATTGCGTGGCCGCAAGGGACAGGATCTTGCCGATTTCGCGGGCGATTTGACGGCTTTCGTCGAACGCCACTCCAATGATCCGGCTATTGGTCGTGAAGCCCAGGCCCTGGGCGAAGCCTCCCTGGCTTTGCAGGAAGCTGGCGCCACGATTGTCGAATTCATGATGACCTCGAAATTGGATCAGCTCACGCTGTGCGCGACTTCATTCCTGGAAGCGATGGCCGATGTGGCGGTTGCCCATCTGCTCTTGGAACAGGCCGTGATTGCCGAAGAAACCAGAACTCAGGACGACACGCAGTCGCAGGAAGAGTTCGATTTCTACGCCGGCAAGGTCATGTCAGGAAAGTTCTACGCGAACTTCATCCTTCCCAACGTTCACGCCAAGTGCCGCGCGATTCGCTCTGGCGATCGTAGCGCTCTGGACATTCCGGACGCGGGTTTCTCTACCACCTGGTAGGGCCCCGGCGTGGTTTTCGAGTTGGCGTTTCGCGAGCTCGGTTGAAGCAAAGATGGGCCGCCCGGTTTGGGCGGCCCATCTTCGTTTGCGGTAAGTGCTCGACAGTTGTGTGTCGAGGAGGGTGGATGGGAATCGAAAGTCTGGATGACGTTGTTCGAGTCCTCGATGTCGAGGAACTAGAGACAAATATTTTTAGGGGCTACTCGCCGGCTGAGGAACGTCCCCGCGTGTTCGGTGGGCAAGTCGCCGCCCAGGCGCTTATGGCGGCCTCGCGCACAGTGCCCGAGGATCGCAGACCTCACTCACTGCATTCCTACTTCCTTCGTCCCGGCGACGTCGCAAAGCCGATTCTCTACATGGTTGATCGTATCCGTGACGGAGGATCGTTCACGACCCGTCGCGTGGTTGCGGTGCAAAATGGCGTAGCAATCTTCAACATGTCGGCGTCCTATCAGGTTCGAGAGGACGGGCTTGAGCACTGTCTTCCGATGCCGTCAGCGCCGGATCCGGAAAGCCTTCCGACCCTGAGCGAGCGTCTCCAGGCGTTCGGTCGCAAACTCCCTGAGCGGGCGACCCGCGCGCGCGCCATCGATATGCGTTGGTGTGATCCCCCAGGCTGGAAGCCGCGTCAGGGTGAAGAACCCCGGGCGATGATCTGGATGCGGGCCGACGGCCAGCTACCAGACGATCCACTGCTGCACACCAGCGTGCTCGTGTACGCGTCGGACTACACGTTGACAGAGACTGTCATGCGCCCTCACGGAGTCCATTGGAGCGACCGTGGGGTGATGGCGGCCAGCCTAGACCATGCGATGTGGTTTCACGGCGATGTCCGTGCCGACGACTGGTGGTTGTACGTCGAAGACTCGCCGGCGGCGGCCGGAGGGCGCGGCCTGGCTCGCGGTCTCATCTACGACCGGTCGGGCAATCTCGTGTGTTCCGTGGCTCAGGAAATTCTTCTTCGAACGAAAAAGGCCGGAACCCAGTAAAGGGTTCCGGCCTTTTTACGTGGCGCGGCCACGCAGATTGCGAGTTACTCAGGGCACGTAGTAGCTGCCCAGAGCAATGAACATCTCGTCTTCGGTTGTGACCCCGCCCCGAGAAGGGCACGCATCACAAGTCGAAGTTGGGCAGTTCAAATCGTCTGCGTTGCACAGGTCGCCTTTGTTTGGACCACCTACACAGCGCGTCTCGTTGTCGTCACAAGGCCCACCCGGGGTGAACGGGTTGGGTGGGAACGGAGACGTGGACTGTAGTTTCACGAGCGATGGGTCGACTAAACCGTTGTCGTACAGCGCGCAGAACTTGATGGTTCTATCATTCGTGGAGCCGCTGAAGACCATCTCTGGGCTGAATTCCAGCTCCAACGCATCGGAGTAATCGAAGCTTTCGTAGAAGATATCTCCGGCGCTTCCAGGCGAGCAGCTGGGCAACGCAATGCTGCCTCCGCCAGTACAGGGAGTCTGGGGAGGTAGGTAGTAGCGCCACCGCAGGCCATGTTGGTGCGTGTGCGAGCTGAGCGAGAACAGGTGCGTGTTCTCCAGGAAGGTGTGCGTGTGGCAGTACTCTTCCTGCTCAAACGGCAACACATCCTGAGTGAAGATCTTGTCGCTATTGAACAGCCCCTGCGCCCGGTGCGTTTGTTGATCGGTAAACGTCACGTTGATCCAAGCTTCCATGCGCGCGTTCTGCGTCGTTAAGTTGAACGCGTGAGAGTTCCAAACGACCAGTCCCCGTAGCGGGAGGACGCTGTAAACTCCGCTCGGGAAGTTATTGTCGTTCGTTGACTCCTGTGAACCCGACCATGCAGGCGAGTTGTTGTTGTTGAAACCGTAGTCGCTCGGCCCGTAGCCGATGCAGGCTACGCCCGTTACGTCATCGCCCCCACACACGCCGCCGCCAGGACACGGGTCTGTGTCGCTGGGGTCGCAAGTTTGGTTGTGGTTGTCGCCTAGGTAGCAACGCCAATTCCCCCACCCGGGATCGTCAACGTCTGCAACGCCCGCGTAGATGTGGACGATTGAGTGATGGGATTGGGGATCTTGAAAGACCTCATCGCGGCTGTAGGCGAGGCATTTCCCCGAGTTCGGGCCGCCGTGGTCGTTGGTGCCGGGGAAGACACCAGCGCAATCAACAATGTCTCCCGCCGGTACAGCGCCCGGGGCACTGAGGTCGTAGAAGCTGGCAACGCACAGCTCGGTCTCAGATTGAGTCGGGAGAGAGTAGCCGGGCATCGCAAGCTGGAAGCCTTCGGTGGGTGAGGGAACGTCAGGCTGAGGCATTTTGTTCGGCCCCGCGGCTGGCAGACAAGAACCCAAGAGTTCGGCTGTTCCGTCAACTACTCCCGTCTCGGGAGCTCCACCGCGGATCCACACCTTTACCGCTTCAAGATGCTCTTCGGTGAGCGGGGTTCCACCAAGCGGCATCGGAGAGCCGGGAATTTCACCCGCTGTTGGGGTGCCCAGTGTTGCCGAGGCAAGCTTTAAGTAGAGTAGGCTCTCTCCCTGGTCGCCAGGGAAAACGCGGGTGAAGCTGGGGTTGATGTCAGCATCGACGTTGACCATCTCGCCCCATGCTGTTCCGTCACGCAAGTCTAGGTTTCCCTGAAGGGCAGAGCCGTGGCACGTGTCGTTCGAACAACCGTAGACGGGGTTATCGAAAATCAGGGTCTGGATGCCCTCGAACGTGCTGTCGAATTCGACGTCTGCAGGGTCACAGCCCTCACAAATTAGGTTGCAAGTGTCGCCGTCAATAAGGTTGCCGTCGTCGCAATCTTCGCCCAATTCCAACACGCCGTTTCCGCATACCGCGTCGCATTCAAGCGGAAGTCCGGCAAATTTTCCCTGTACCCGTCCGAGCTCGTTACGAGTGAATTCGGCGGAGGTCGCCGCGCTATATTCGGAACAGAACGAATAGGCCCCTACGCGAAGGAAAATTTGGACGGCGTCCTGCTCGCCAACGATTGGGAGATCCCAGGACTGCCCTTTGGCCTTGATGATGATTTTCCCGCCCTTTGACGTTTGCTTCACCTTGATCTTGGCGACTCCAAAGGACTGAATGGTCTTAATGTTGGCCTTGTAGGACCAAGTTTTGCCATTGCGGGCGACTTTCCAGCCAGCAGGGTCGAGCTCGATGACGCCGGTCGTGTTGCCATTCAAGCCCAGACCACGGACGAGCAGACTAGAGACTTCGGTCGTCGGATCGGCCGCGAAGGGAATCGTGTTGATCGCAAGCTCTTCCTTGGCCAGAAACAGGAACAGGCTGCGCTGTGGGTTGGCAGCGTCCCAAATTATTTTGAGCTTGTCGCCACCGATGCGGCGGTGCTCGTCATCGTGGGCTTGCGCCGACATTGGAGCGATCGATGCTAGAAATGCGGCTCCCACGAACGCGACGAGTAGGCGTCGTCCCGTGAGTGGTATCGACTGGGCCATGAAGATTCTCCCCTAAATTCTGTGACTTGCTTGGCCAATTATAGACCGAGCGCTATTTAGACTTTTGTCAGCCTAAAAGCAGAACACTGCACTGTCAATGCAAATTCTTGTGCAACTGGCCTCCTAACGTGGCGTCCGAGGTCGGGCTGGAGCAATTTTATCGGCCGTTTTTGGGTCCCCAACCGGGCCCCTCGGCACAGTGGATGTCCACCGTGATGACGCCGCCGGCCAGATCGTCTCTCCCGACTTTTGACCAATCTAGCCCCGGCGGCTACTGTCCGCCGGGGCTAGATTGGCGGCGAGACGCCTTGTTTCCTAGCGGTACCGATAATTGGCAATCCTGGGGCAATCGACTCGTACACCGAGCAAATCTGACCCGAGTCGTTCCGATCGGGGCGGCGACTACAAATACAAGAAGTCCTTCTATCGTGACTCAGAGGTCGCCGCGGATTACGACTTCCACCGGTTCGGGAGCCCTGCCCGGCAGCGTCGCAATGAAGCCAAGTGGGCTGCCATCGAGCGTGGGCTGTCGTACACCAAAAAGGTTCGCACTGTTTTGGACGTTCCTTGCGGAACGGGGCGCTTTACCGCAAGGCTTGCTGAAAAGGGGTACACGGTTCTCGGCAGTGACATCTCTTACGAGATGATCGAGAAAGCTTCCGAAGCATCGACCGATACCGACGGCGTCTTTGGTTTTGTGCAAGCCGATGTCGAACGGCTGCCGCTGCGCGGGCGTTCTGCGGACTGTATCGTCTGCATTCGTTTCATGCTGCACGTACGGCGATCAGCCCGCATACGAATTTTGACAGAGTTTCGGCGCGTTTCTCGGCGGTGGGTCATAGTGGACTATCGACATCAGCATACCTTTAGATACCAAATTTACAGATTTCGGCGCTTTATGGGTTTCGAGCCAAAGCGTTTGCCGAACCGCGTTACGCGTTCCGACATGGAGCAAGAGTTTCGCAGTGCAGGGTTGTCGGTGCGCAAGGTGATTCCTGTAACACGTATCTTCTCGGACAAATGGATCGTGCTCGCCGAAGCCCCGAGCCCCTCTTCCATAAAGTAACCGGTGCCATTCGCACAAAGACTGATCGTTTGAGGCGCCATCGTCCAACGCCCTATCGCGAGACGAGCGATGGGGCCTTTTCGTTGAATAGGTTGGGTCCGATCGAACTTCGTGGACGGCTCGGGGAAGGCGGCTGTAGTAACGTCTACCGGGGCCTCTGGGATGGTCGCGATGTGGCCGTAAAACTCCACAAGAGCGACGCGGTCGAACGGCATATTCGCAAAGGTGCGCTCGAACTTGCCGAGTACGAATACGGTCGAAATCGTGCATTTTACGAAGCCCCAGGACTTAAGCGGTACGTGGCCTGTCCGATCGCCTACAATGCGTCGAGTTCACTGTCGGTACTGGTCCAAGAGTGGTTAGAAGGTTCGCTTTACTACTTTTGGCACAAGGACCGCGGTGGGGTTTCTTCGCCAAGAATGGAGCAGCATCTTCAGGCTATTGTTGACGGTGCGCACGCCGCCGGACTTTACGATATCGATTTTCACGCGATGAACGTGATCGTAGTCGAGGAAGACGGCGAGCCAATCCCTAAACTGTTCGACTTTAACTACGTGCCCTCCGGTGTTCACGCCCGCAATCCGTTCGTTGCCATTGGTTTGCGGTTGGGCATTATCGATCCGCGCTCGCGTGATCTGCGCATGCTGAAAACCTTTCACGATTTTAGCCGCGAGGAGCGGCAAATTCGAAAATACTACCCGTTGTCCTAACGTCTGCTGCGCTGCACGGCGGTACGATCAGGGCTTTTCTTGGATGAACCCGAGAATGTCGTCCATGACCGGACCAAACCACTTACCAACTCGATTTGAGAGCGCTCCTAGAATTCTCGTGTGATCCAAGTTTGGGTAGGTGATCAAGCGCGCGTTCCCGCCTCGGGTGTTGATGGCTCGCGCGAGTCGCGCCGAGTTTCGCGGTGCGACGGTGCGGTCACGGCGGCCGTGCAGGAGCAACATACGCGGCTCGTTTCCATCAACATGTAGAACGGGCTGAGAGCGAGGGTGATCTTCGGTTTGGCCGAAAATCTCTAAAAGGTCGTCGTCGACGATGGGAAGGAAATCGTAAGGGCCGGCGATACCGATTGCCCCGGCGATTTGGGATCGCTTCCCACCCGCCTCGGCTAGCCACGGTGTGTCGGTAGCCAGAAGGGCAGCAATGTGAGCGCCGGCAGAATGCCCCGCGAGGAACAAAGGATCGCCGTTCAGACCGAACGCATCTTGGTTGTTTTGCAGGAAGGCGAACGCACGCGCCGCGTCTTCGACGAAGCCCGGGAAGCGCGTGTCCGGCCACAGGCGATATCGAACGATGGCCGTCGCAATTCCCGCTGCAGCAAAGGCGTGCCCAACGAATCGGTAGCTGCGCTTGTCTCCGAACGACCAGCGCCCGCCGTGAAGGAAAACCACGGTTGGGTGTTGGCCGTTGCTGCCCTCGGGTTCGTACAGATCAAGGGTTTCGTGACCACCTTCACCGTAGGCGACATCTTGCCTACAGCTGTATCCGTAGTGCGGTGTGAGATGGTCGAGCAGTGCGAGGCCGTCGACACGAGGCAATAAACGCGACCCGAGGGCTCGAAGTGATCGCCGGATTGGGACGTCCTGTTTTTGAATCGTTTCCTGCACTCAGGAAGGCAGTTCGCACAGGGACCAGTACAGATCAATGACCTTAATGGCTTCGAAAAATTTGGGAAATCCGGTGGGTTTGACGATGTAGCCCGCGATGCCGAGTTCGTAACCCTGAATGCGGTCACTGTCCTCTTTTGAGGTCGTTAGTACGATGACTGGGGTCTGCTTGATCGCAGGGTCGGCCTTCATCTCGCGTAAAAACTCGATTCCATTCATGACCGGCATGTTGATGTCGAGCAGGATGATACCCGGTGGCGGAGCAGATGCGGGGTCCGTATAGGGCGGCTCGTGGCGCAGATATGTCAAAGCCTGCGCCCCGTTCGAGCAGACATAGAGCGGGTTGGTCAACTTGTGCTGCTGGAACGCGCGTTTGATCGCCTTGACGTCGACCAGATCGTCTTCGACAAGCAGGATCGGAACATTGGTGGGCATCGTGGGGGCACTCCTCAGAATGCTGCTAAGATTAGGCGTTCATTGTCTGAAGGTTTAGTTCTTTGGGTACGGTGAAGGTGAACGTAGCTCCGAGACCAGGTTCGGATTCTACACTGAGTGTGCCGCCGTAGCGTTCGACGATACGCTTAACCAGTGCCAGACCAATCCCCGTGGACTCCAATTCGTCACGAGGTTTGAGTGTCTGGAACATTTTGAAAATGCGCTCGAAGTGCTTGGTGGCGATTCCGATGCCGTCATCCTTGACGCAGAAGTGCCACTCGCCGGGTTCTTCGTGGCATGAGATTGTGATCTGCCCCGTCGCCTTTCCAAGATGCTTTACGGCGTTGTCGACTAGGTTTTGAAAAACCTGTTCAAGCTGGGCCGCATCAAATGTGATATCCGGGAAGGTGCCGTGCTTTTCGATTCGAATCGACGGCGGTGGAGCGACGGCATCAATCGCGCGGCCAAGAACTTCACCACTGTCAAGTGGCTCAAGCGTCGCCTTGTCTCGGCCCGCGCGCGAGTAGCGAAGAATTCCTTCAACCAGATCTTGCATTCGTCGAGCGCGGCCGATTAGGAGATCGAGATTTTCGCGTCCTTCTTCGTCAAGCGCTTCGTAGTAGTCGTCGTGAATCCATTCACTCAGTGACGCGATTGCCCGCAGCGGCGCTTTGAGGTCATGGGAAACGACATACGCGAACTGTTCTAACTCATCGTTGCTACGCGCGAGGTCGGCGGCCGTATGCCGAAGACTTTCTTCTGTTCTTCGCTGCGCATCAATGTCGGCGATCGCTCCAACCCACTCCGTAATCTGGCCATCCTCAGCCCGTATGGGAACTGCACGGGCGAAGAACCATCGATATCCGTTTGAAGCGGCGTGGTGTAGGCGGCCCTCGAATTCGAACGGGATTTCTAGGCTCTTGGCACGCACCCAGGCCTCCCGCATCGCGACTTGGTCTGCGTGGTGGATGGAATTGAGCCAGCCGACACCCCGCGCTTCGGCCTGAGGCTGGCCGGTGTACGCCTCCCAGGATGGCTGGGCGTCGGTTTGATTGCGGCCCTCTGCGTCCATCGTCCAAACGACTTTGTTGCTAGCGATCACGAGCGATTTGTAGCGTTGTTCGCTTTGGCGGATCGCCGCATCCCGTTGCTGAATCTGCTCAAGCACTTGGTTGAAGCTATCGGTGAGAATCCCGAGTTCGTCGCTGTTTTGCTTCGGAACGCGAACCGAGAAGTCGCCATCGTGCGCGATTTTTTCAATGGCAGAAGCCAGTTTTCGAACCGGGTCTGAAGCGATTTTCCGCAGTCGTAGCGCCAGGAGAATGGCGACAAGGAGGCAGGCTGCTAGCCCGGCGAAGCCAATCGTCAGGGCTTGGCGAGACGCGCGTAGCTCGCTGATGATAAAGACCATTGACAGCGAACCCAAAACGAACACGAGGAGTCCGATGGACAGACCCAGGAGCTTGGTCCCGATCGAAGCATCGCTGAAGTTTCGAAGTGCCACGCAGGTGATCCTCTAGGGCTGGCTGCCGTTCATCACAGGGCAGGTTAGCTGGTTCGATCTAAGGGAGTCGTGGCGCCCCCAATTCGACCTGCGAGCAACTCGGCGAGCGGTTTGGTGTGTTCAAGTCGCTCGAAAAGGATCTTCATTACGGCCGTGATCGGTGTGGCGAGTAGCATGCCAACGATTCCCCACAGCATTCCCCAAAACACCAAGGTGATGAGCACGGTTATCGGATGCAGATCCAAAGACTGGCCCATGATCCGTGGCTCGATGAAATTGCCGACCACAAGTTGAACGCCACCTGGGAGTACGATCGCGAGCACCGCAGCTGTTGGCGTAAGCTGCGGACTGAACAAGACCACTGGAAGCGGGAGCAGCGTTGCGACAACTGAGCCGAGGGTGGGGATAAAATTCAAAAGGAAAGCGAAGAGCCCGAAGGCTAGCGCAAGGTCGACATCGAGAAGCCATAAGATGAGCCCGACACATCCTCCGGTGGCCGCAGACGTGACGGCTTTGGTCCCAATGTAACGCTGTATGCGGATTTCCACTTCGCGCCACAGTCCGGTCGAGGGTGTGGTGGGCCCACCGCCGATCATCAGGTAGAGTACGAACACCAAAACCAAGACGGATCGCGATAGGATCCCGAGTACGGCGTTCGCGGTTTGAGCCAGAGCCGCACCGACGGTGGCCATTGGAATCTCTGACAGTGGTTCGAGAAGAGTCTTGCGGTCGATGACGCCGAGTTCGCCGGGGATGAGGGTGGTCATCTGCGCCATCAATTTAGCGAACTGCGCTTCGTAGACCGTACCGTTGGCGGTGATCTGACGGACCGACGCCGACACAAGCACTGCAACGAGCGTAAACCCTAAGACGGCCATAATTATCGTAGAAAGCACTGCCAGCGGTCGGGGGATCCGCAAATACTCGGTTTGTAGATCGATGAGCGCGGACAGGCCGAGCGAAAAAAACATTGCCAGCACGAGAGGGACAAGTGCTGGTTCCAGCCAGTTTAGCGCCGCGCCGCCTGTGACCAGCGCCAGCACCATGAGGCAAAATGTCTGAATTCGAGCTTCCATTGGTCGTTGCTCCTTCGTCCAACCTCGAGGTGCCCGATGCACGGGCGGGCTCGGAATGTGGCCGACCCCGCGAGCATAGACGGATCTGGTCACGCTATCGACGCTTGAGCGTGTATCGGGCACGATATCGCAGCGCTCCGTCCGAGCGCGAGGAAAATTTGTGACCAACCGCGAAAAGTCTCCCGAGCCTAATTTAGACCGTGATTTAGACCGTGATTTAGACATAGTCACCGGTGCAAGCGGCTTCGTTGGAGGCGCTTTGGTGCCCGAACTTCTCGCACGGGGGCGACGGGTGCGAGCGGCCTTGCTTCCGGGCACCGAGCTGACGCCGGACCAGAAGGCTTGCTTCGGGAGTCATCCCCGTTTCGAGGCAATGGCCGCTGACGTGACATGCGCCGAAACCTTGGCGCCGCTATTGGCTGGGGCGGCTCGCGTCTACCATGCGGCGGCCCTCGTCTCAGCCTTCGCGCCTTATGCAGAGTTTGAGCGGGTCAACGTCGGCGGAACAAAGAATTTGTGTGACGCTTCTGTTGCCGCCGGTGTCGATCGTTTGGTGGTCGTGAGTACGTCCGATGTCTTCGGGTTGCCCGACAGCAGCGATGCAGTGCTAACCGAAGCCAGCCCTTATCGGGAGTGGGCAGAGCCCTACCCAGATACAAAAATCGAGGCGGCTAGGCTCGTGCAACGCTATCAACGCGAAGGCACTTTGGCGACGACAATCATTTACCCGGGTTGGGTTTACGGGCCCGGAGATCGTGCATTTCTCCCCGCCGTTGCGGAAATGCTTCGCGACGGGAGCGCTGCGGTGTGGGGCGACGGTAGTCGCTTCGAGGTCAGTCTTGTCTACATCGACGACTTGGTGCGTGGCATTGCCGACGCAGGCGAAGCCCCGGTTGCGATCGGCGATGATTTTCTTCTACTCGACGATGCTAGTGGCACTACGACGGTAGAATTGTACCGGAAGCTGGCTGGCTTGTTGGGTAGCCAGGCCAAGGTGCGCCAAATTCCGTATGTTGTCGCTTACGTTGTTGCCGTCGCGTCGCAGTGGGCGGCGCGCTTGGGCCTGGTTGCGTCGCCGTTACTTCGTACCAATGACGTCAAGTCATTCGGTTACAACTTTAGGTTCTCAGCCGCTAAGGCGGCAACGGTGTTGGGGTGGCGTGCCCAAGTTTCTACCGACGACGGCCTCGCTAAGGCAGTGGCGTGGTATCGCGAAAACGTGAATGGCGAACATCACCCGGCCTGAATTCTACTTGATTGCTCACTTGATTCCTCACTTGATTGACCGCCTCCGGAGTTCACTATGGCCGAAATTCATCACACATTTTGTCGCATCTGTGAGGCCCTTTGTGGTTTGGAGGTCGAGGTTGACGATGGCCGGGTAACGGCGATTCGGCCCGACGATGCTCATGTCTCCACGCGTGGCTTTGCCTGCGTCAAGGGCCTTAAACAGCACAAGATGTACGATTCTCCGGATCGTCTGAAGTTCCCGCTCAAGCGAGTCGGTGACCGTCATGAACGAATCAGTTGGGAACAGGCTCTGAGCGAAATTGGCGCCAAAGTGGCCCGTTTGCGCGGTGACCACAGCCCAAACTCGATCGCGATGTATGTCGGTACCGCTGCAGGTTTTGGTGTGTTGCACCCCGTGTTCGCCCAAGGGTTCATGAAAGGCATCGGGTCTGCGAGCATGTTCTCGTCAGCCACCCAGGACTGCTCTAATAAATTTGCGGTCTCTCGGGAGGTTTACGGTTTTCCGTTCACGCTGACGTTTCCGGATATCGAGCGCACGCAGTGCTTGATCATCGTTGGTGCCAATCCTGTGGTTTCCAAGTGGAGCTTTTTGCAGGTTTCGAATCCTTCGAGTCGCATCAAGGAGATCAGTCGTCGCGGTGGAAAAACGTGGGTCGTAGACCCTCGTCGCACCGAAACGGCGAAGGTCGCCGATCATCATGCGTTTATCCGCCCGGCCAGCGATGTGTTTTTCTATTTGGCGTTTCTGAACGAGGTCATCGCTCGTGGCGCTGTCGATCAGGCACGTGTCGATCAATTCATGACCGGTTTTGAAACTGTTGCCGCGTTGGCCGAGCAGTGGACGCCCGAGCGTGCTGAAGTGGCGACCGACATTCCGGCTGCAACATTGCGTGCGATGGTCAACGACTACCTCGCTGCCGATGGGGCGGCGTTGTACAGCTCGACCGGGGTGAACATGGGATCGCGGGGGGCGTTAGCTTTCTGGCTTCAGGAGGTCATTAACGCGGTGACGGGCAATTTGGACCGCCATGGTGGAACCCTGGTTGGGCAGGGAGTCATCGACTTCCCGAAGTTCGGCGTGAAAAGCGGTACGCTGATGAGCTCGGAGCGCTCGCGAATCGGCGATTTCGCGGCTGTCAACGATTGCTTTCCGGGCGGGATTCTTGCCGATGAAATCTTGACCCCTGGCGATCGTCAGATTCGCGCGATGTTCGTTACCGGAGGCAATCCGCTGATTACGATGGCCAATGCGGGGCGACTCCGAGAGGCGTTCAAGCGCCTAGAGTTGTTGGTTTGCCTGGATATTCAGATGAGCGAAACGGCGTCTCTGGCCGACTATGTTTTGCCCTGCACTTCACCGCTTCAAAGGCCTGATCTTCCGTTTATCTTTCCGCTGATGTTGGGCTTGCAGACCAAACCCTACCTTCAGGCCACCGAGCGTGTCGTTGCACCAGAAGGTGAGCAGCGCGACGAAGCCTCCATTTATCTCGATCTTTGTCGTCGTTCTGGAGTGAATTTGTTCGGGTCGGCGATTGCGCAGCGCTCGTTGGAAGCGGCTTCACGGTGGAACTCGCGGCGTTACTGGAAGCGGCACTCGCGGCGTGGGAATGACGAGCAACCGGGGCTGCCTCAGGAGGCCTTGCTCTCCGGTCTTTTGCGCCTGACCAGACAAGACAGTTTCAGTTCTCTGCTCAAGGCCCCGCATGGACGATTGCGCGACGATCATGTTAGCGCAGATTTTCTCGGACAGCGTGTGCTGACCGACGACGGTAAAGTGCATCTGGCTCCGTCGAGTTTCATCGAGCGTTCGGCCCAACTCCACGAATTCTATCAAGAACTTTTGGCCGACCGCAGTCGTCTTCGCTTGATCACCAAGCGTGCGGTTCAAACGCACAACTCGTGGACGCACAACATCGAAGAGTTCGTCGAGCACGAACGCAAATCCAACTACCTTTACATGAACCCCGAAGATGCGACTCGCCTCGGCCTTGCCGACGCAGATGTGGTTGACGTTAGATCAGATACCGCGACCGTGCGGATTCCGATGCGCGTATTGGCCGACCTTATGCCGGGAACCGTAGCCATGCCGCATGGGTGGGGGCATCAGGCAGCAAAGGGCATGACCGTGGCCAGTCGAACCGAAGGTGTGAATGTGAACATCTTGGCTGCCGACGGTGCCCGCGCGCTCGAACGGTTATCGGGAATGGCCCATCTGACCGGGATCGCTGTCGATGTTTTGCCAGCCGCAGGTCCGCGTGACACGGGAACTTGGTCAGGGTTGCCGAGCGCCGAAGAAGATCAACAGGTCAGATTGGAAACGCGCTAGTTGCCGGCGCGCACATCGAGGCGCTGTAGCCCGTGAAACCCGAACTGGTCGCGCCAAGTTGGTTCAACCGTGAGTTCAATCGTGGCGAAGCGTGCGATCAACGCAGTGAACGCTTCAATCCCTTCGGCACGAGCCAGCGATGCTCCTAAACAAAAGTGAATACCGCTGCCGAAACTTAGAGGCTCGTTGTCTACGCGCCCGATATCGAAACGCTCCGGCTCGCTGAATTTGGCGGGGTCGCGGTTCGCTGCGCCCAGAGCTGTCAGCGCGGTCTCGCCGGCCTTGATGATTGCACCGCCGATTTCGATATCTTCGAAAGCTGTACGCCCTGAAATCTGGATCGATGTTTCGTAGCGTAGTATTTCTTCGATTGCTGACGGCATTAGGTCTGGATTGGCGCGAAGACGGGCGGCCTGGTCGGGGAAGCGAAGCAAGCAATAAATCCCGTTGCCGATTAGGTTCGTGGTCGTTTCAAAGCCGGCTGCAAACAGCAGCAAACCCATGTCGATGATCTCAGTGTCGCTTAGGTGTTGGCCGTCTTCTTCCACTTCGATCATGCGACACAGCATGTCGTCGCCGCCGGTGCGGCGCTTCTCGACGATCAAGTCGGCAAAGTAGCTTCGCAACCAATCGTTCGAAATGTCAGCCAGTGCGATCTGCTCCTTGGTCACGCCTAGTTCCAACGTCGCGGTGTTAACGCGGACATGTTCGCGGAACCGGGGACGGTCGGCCGCCGGGACGCCGAGCAGTTCGCCGATCACCGCGACCGGGAACGGAAAGGCAAAGGCGTCGAGAAGCTCTCCGCCGCCGTCGTGTTCAATTTTGTCGAGGAGCTGATCAATGAGAATGCGCATGCTCGGGCGCAGACGGTCCACTGTGCGTGGCGTGAACGCTTTCGCCACCAAGCGTCGTAAGCGCGTGTGCTGAGGCGGGTTGGCAAACAGCATCGAACGTTCGCCAAAGCTGGTCGAGGAATGTTCACGCCAGTCATCGATGCCCGACGACTCCATGAGACCGGCCCAGTCTTTTCCCATGCGGGGCTCGCGCAAGGCGGTGCGGCAATCGTCGTAGCGGGTCAGTAGCCAGGGGCCGAATGCGGTCTTGTAGACGGGCGCTCGATCGCGGATCTCTTTGAGGATTCCAAAAGGCGCCCCACGGCCCTCGGGCGTGAGAAAAAGGCGCATGACCAGGTCGTCGGTTTCGGGGTCTTGATGGTGAATTGCTTCAGTCGTCATTGATTTATCCCAGTGGGCAGTCCGAGTCCGCAGTCGATACGCAGACCCTAGCGCGCGTTACCGATGAATCGAAGCTGCATCGCGCGCGCAGGATGCGAGTGGAAGTGCATCGAAGCGCGCAGGATGCGCAGCGAGCAGTGGCCCCGTTCAGCTGCTCCGGTTAGGTTGGCGCGCTCACAACTGGAGCGGGGGAGAGGCAACGATGGCAAGTAAGGAAGAGATCAAGGGTATTGACCAGGAACCGGTCAGTACGTGGCTGCTAGCGAATATAGAAGGGGCGCAGGCACCGTTTTCCTTCGCGCCGATCACAGGCGGCCATTCCAATCTCACTTACAAGGTGACCGACTCGCGCGGCCGCGAACTGGTGCTGCGCCGTCCGCCGACCGGCGCCGTGCTTGCTACCGCCCACAATATGGCGCGCGAGCACCGCATCGTGAAGGCGGTTGGCGCAACCGATGTCCCTGTGCCGCAAGCCTTGGGACTCTGCGAAGATGAAGCCGTGAACGGCGCACCATTCTACGTCATGGATTTCGTCACCGGTGTTGTCATCTCAGATCCGGCTACGGTGCGCGCTACGCTGGCCACCGATGCATCAAGGCACAAGCTTGGCGAATCGGTGGCTACAGTATTGGCCAAACTGCACGCGGTTGATCCTGATGTCATTGGTCTCGGCGATCTTGGTCGTAAAGAGGCTTACCTGGATCGGCAACTGAAGCGTTGGCAAACCCAATGGGACAACTCAAAAACACGCGAACTTCCGGCCATGGAACAAACCTACGAGCTGCTCATCGCGGCCAAGCCTGAGCAGCGCTATACCGGGATCGTCCATGGCGACTATCGCCTGGGCAATCTTCTCGCGCGGCCCGATAGCTCGGTTGCCGCGGTTCTGGATTGGGAGCTGTGCACCCTTGGCGACACGCTGGCCGACCTCGGCTACACGTTGAACGATTGGGTAGAGCCCGACGGCACGCCTGCTCTCGATGATGTGCATCCAACCTCGGCTGGCGGCTTTCAGACCCGCGCTGAGTTCGTGCGCCTTTACGCGGATCTCACCGGTCGCGATGTATCGGGCATCGACTACTACCGTGCGTTTCAATACTGGCGCTTGGCCGCCATCGTTGAGGGCGTTCTGGCGCGCTATATCAAGGGCGTCATGGGCGATCCTGGTGGCGACATCGAAGATTTCAAGAAGCGTGTCGATGTTCTTGCCGACGCGGCCTTAGTTCTGATTCGTAACGTGGCCCGCTAGCGATCACGCCGATCACTGCCAATCACTGCCGATCACTTCGCACAGCGCCGGGCCCGTGGCAGAACCGGTGGCAATGTCTTGGCGTAAAGAAGTCGAAGGAATCGAAGCGCGTCGCCTTGC